>JBCCFD010000356.1:0-8551 GCA_039029915.1 Chloroflexota bacterium | reverse complement strand
TTGCATAATTTTCCTTTGGTTTTCCATATCGAATAACTAAGCCAACCCATCAACGGCATCTGAGATATTGTGACATGGTCATTTATGCAACACAAATAATCTTTGTAAAAAATGTAGCGCGGTTAGGGCTACAGCAGATGTCGAAGATACCGGTAATCAAACGAAGTTACGGGCTAAGATTTGGGAAGATGGCACCAATGAACCAACTGCCTGGCAGATTGATGCGGTGGATGACAGCGGTACCCGCCTTACCAGCGGTACATTTGGGCTGTGGGCGTTTAATGGGGGCAGTAAATATTGGGACGACCTCACCGTAGAATCCTTAAGCATTGTGGAACCAACACCCACAGCCACCCCCACCAACACTCCTGTGCCGCCCACCGAAACCAGCTACACCACCACCCAACGCATCACGCTGAGCCTAGCTGGCCAGCGCATCGCTGTCCGTGAACTTGTTAAAGATGAAACCGGCACGGTCACCAGCAGTCATATCCACTACTACCTCACTGACCACCTTGGTAGTACAAGCCAGATGCTTAACCACGTAGGCAACGTCTACGTGGGCGGAAGCGCCGCCCGCCACACCCCCTTCGGCGACTATCGCACCACCCCCACCGCCGACAACACCGACCTCGGCTTCACTGGCCACCGCGAAAACCGTAGCCTTGGCTTGACCTATATGAATGCTCGTTTTTATGTGGCCGGAATTGGCAGGTTTGCCTCTGCGGATATCATCATTCCAGACCCAACAAATCCTCAAAGTTACAATAGATTTTCATATGTTTTAAATTCACCTCTTAATTTCAACGACCCGTCTGGTCATATGCAACAAAAACCTGAAAAAGATATTGATGGAACTAGAAACGAAACATTAGTGCTGATAAGTGGAACAAGTTTATTGGCTGCGACGATTTATCAAATTGTTTTTGCACTTGCCCCCGATTTTAATTGGAACAATGTATATATGTGGAATCAAGGTATTGATGTTGCAGGCATGTGGGCACAACATGATGCGAATCAAGCCAATAATGAATTAACACCCGAAGAAAGGATAGAACAAAATGCGGAAATTTTAACTGAGCTAGGGGTCATTCGGCAGGTAATCCACCTCCAAATTTCGATGATGAAGAAAGCGGAGCTGGCTTAAATAGAGATTTACAAAGAATCTTCAATAAATCTGAGTATCAACCAGAGAAAGGAAATTGTTCTCAATGTGCTAGAGAAGTTCATAATGCATTTAAGAATTCTGGCAGAGATTCACAAATTATGCGGATTCAACTAACAGAACCAGGAAATATAGCAGTCAAGCACAATGGTCAATGGGTAACCATATCAGAAGGCACACAAAGTCAATATGCTTGGCACGAATTTACACTTGTTGACGGATTTGTATATGATTCGTTAACCGGACCTCAAGGTATGCACATTTATAGATATTGGAATACCTATTTTAGGAGCTATACTCAATCTATTGAATTTATTCCAATTGTTCCATAAGGGAAATTGTTATGAAATATGATACAGAAAAAATTCAGCCACGTCATCTTAAGGATTTGATTTTACATAATCCCCAACAATTTTTTAGAGTATCACCTAATGGGGAGTTTCAAGTGATTGCTTTGCATAGAGAGTTCTTAAAAGCGAGTTTTTCAAGTAGCTTTCCTCTCCAGCCTGAATATGTATTGCTATCAACTAAGGCCAAAGTTCACTCTGGAATAGCAAAAGGATACCAGATTAATTTTGAGGACCTATTCAAGGAACAAAACATATCGATCCGAACAAATGAAAGTTTTTTTGATTGGGTCAATCGTCAAAAAAAGAATATATCTGAAGAAAAAAGAAAGCTGTTATTTCCAATCAGTATATTAAGTCATATTGTTTATGCAACAGAATTTTGTATGTTAGAAATAGCAACTCGAGATCTTTATATTCGACAAGTTTTTGTAAATGGCAATATTGTTGCCCCATGTGAAATTACAATAAAAAAAGAGAACCCAAATTTAGATCCATATTTGGGAATATGGTTTATTCCAAATAAACAAATCTTTACTAATTTAATCATTAGCCCTAAGCAATACGCAAAAATTTTACAGGATAATAGGCCAACAAGATGGATTTCAGAAAATGTGAAAATATCTCATGTTCAATCTCACGACCATGGTTTTGATGTCTGGTTTAGGGCAGTTGATTCTTAGCTTATTATCAGATCTCTGTGATTGGGGTGAGGTCTCTACAGTGAGCTACAGTGGGTCTTTTTGACCAGGCCACTTTTTCATCAAATGGGTTCTTTAGGTTTCCAACTTTACTTCAGCCGGCTGGACAGAGATTGATGTCACCAGTGCAGTGGCCGGAAATGGGCAGATTACCTTTAAGCTGATGGGGGATGATGGCAATCGGGTGACGTGGTACGGTCAATTCGGGCGTCGAGCCAGTGGCGAACGCCTGCAATCGCTTCAAGCTTGAGGTGGAAGTTACTAGCACCCAACGGAAATTCGGGCCAAAATCTGGGAAGATGGCACCAATGAACCCACCAACTGGCAGATTGATGCCGTGGACGACAGCGGCACCCGCATCACCAGCGGCACCTTTGGCCTGTGGGCATTTAATGGCGGCAGTAAATATTGGGACGACCTTGCTGTAGAATCCCTGAGCGTAGCACAGCCAACCCCAACGCCAACTTCAACGGTAGAGGCAACGGCAACACCAACCAACACACCTATTCCGCCAACGGGAACGAGCTACACGACCACCCAACGGGTTACATTGAGCTTAGCTGGCCAGCGCATCGCTGTGCGGACGATTGTGAAAGACGACAGCAACGCGGTTATTGAAACCAGCACCCACTACTTCCTGACTGACCATTTGGGTAGTACAAGCCAGATGGTTAACCATGTGGGTAATGTCTACGTGGGCGGCAGCAACGCCCGCCACACCCCGTTTGGCGACTACCGCACCACACCCACCGCTGACAACACCGACATGGGCTTCACCGGCCACCGCGAAAACCGCGATATTGGCCTAACGTACATGAATGCAAGATTTTATGTAAGTGGAATCGGTAGGTTTGCAAGTGCTGATACCATTGTGCCGAATCCAACAAATCCTCAGGCATTTAACCGCTACGCTTATGTTGAAAATCAGCCTATTCGTTATAATGACCCAACCGGGCATTGCGGCGCGGATACAACCGACAACGGTGAATTCGATCCAGTTAAGTATCGTCATTGTGATCGATTAAGGGGCGAACTTGAAGAATCTTATGGCGTTGAAATCACTGGGTATTGGACTTTGGTAGAGATGGGCCTATTGCGCGATTCATTTGCAGATTTAGATTCGGGGATGGGTGAGGAAGGCAGAGCCATTATAGCAGGTATCACTATTAGTCGTCTGGAAAAAAATCCAGAATGGGAGAGACTTGAAGCTGAATACAGGCCACACCACCTTAGTGGTAACGGCACAATCTTTTTGTATGATGGAACTTTCAGCGATACTGAGGAATCTGCTTGGTGGACTATCCTTCATGAAATAGGACATCGATATGATCACACAATGAAATGGGGTGGGAGTACACATATTTGGACAGAAATTTCCGATGAGGAACCATGTAAGGGTAACTATTGTGACCCTGTGCCCATTTCCCCATATGACGCAGCAGAAAAGAAAAACACTGAAACGTTTGCTCAAGCGTTTGCACTTACATATTTCACTGGGGATATTGGGAACGTTAAAGAATTCTTGCGACCTACGACAGATATAGCTTCTGGTGAACAATTAGAACGTGCGCGTGATTATATTCTTAGTTTGCAAGTAACGGATTAGAAAGGGTGAGTTCGGGTATGGAGAAAACTAATGACAAATGCTGAGAATATGTTTCCGATTGATAAACTTTATTGTATATTAACGTTTTTGCTCCTCTTCACGTCATGCAGTGCGCGTACAAACAGAGCTAGAATCTTAGATGAGATCATTGATTTGAATCCGGAGATGGGTGAGATTCAGTACTATGGACAACCATGGGAAACGCTGGATTTTGATCAAGCAAAAATGGTCATTGAAATGTTACCGATACTAGGTGAGATTCGTACGGATGAAGATGAGACCAAGATAAGGTGGGAACATCGCACCTTTAATACAGACGAAATATTGTTTTTTGATGATTCAGGTATTCCTATATTATTGAGGGTAGACTTTCATGATAGCAGAGCTAACCCACATTTTAGCCAAATCACTGAAAAATTAAGAAAGCCAGACCAAGTTGGTGCTTATTCCTATTCGCTTTTTTCAGGAGTAGAGGTCGTGTACAAATTCCCCAACCATATTGCAATTTTTGGTTTCAAAGCGACTGGCATAGAAGGTAGTGGATGTGAAACAACAAACTTGTATTTGCTGGATAGCTATCAGTTGATTCGAGCCGATAGTTTTGAGGAACTTAACGAAGACGATGCACCAGGCATTATTCTCAGTGAGGTATGGTTTGCGGATTTTGAAATTGATGGTGATGAGGTGACGGTTTGTAGCGAAGTATCATGATAGGATCAGCTACCATAGCTGTCACGATTTCTTCATGATTAAGTATGGTTGGTCTTTCTGATCGTGCCACTTTTCATTATTTGTATTTTTTGAGTCGCTCATTTTGCTATGGTAGGTGGTCAGGTGAGCTTCTGGCTGGGTTCAAATGATAATGAGTGCGCGGCAAGGCCCGATCGTAACATTAAGTGTTGGTTGTTGACTGTTGGTTGTTAGAAACGACCGTAAACCAGAACAGTAACTTTTAGAAACGGCCGTTCCGTTGAGTGTTGGTTGTTGCTCGTTGAGTGTTGGTTGTTAGAAACGGCCGTTATTCTAAGTATGGCAAATTGAATTAAACGCAAAGACGCGGTGGCGCAAAGGGTGTGGTGTTTTTATTTCTCTGCGCTCTTTGCGTCTCCGCGTTCAGTTTTAGTGGGTTCGTTGAGCGTTGACTGTTTACCGTTAAGCGTTGGTTGTTAGAAACGGCCATTATTCCAAAAAGATCGCATAGTTTATGATGACGATTGTGATGAAACGGCCGTATGCTGGAGATTGGGTCGCTGGCAGATAATACGAGTTAGGAGCATTGAGATGGAAAAATTGACGAAGTGCAAATCCAATGCCGTGCCCTAACGCAGGCGGAGGTACAGGCAGTAATGAAAAACACGGCAACGTGTGCTGAGGAGCTAGAGCCAACAATTCGGCGGACGTACTCTCTAGCGGAGCAAGCCATTGCCACCAAGGTGACGTGGAATGAAACGCCAGCCAACAACGACACGTTCTCTTGATGTGCTGTGGTCGGCATCTCGCCGTGTCACTTAGCCGTAACTTTGAGACTGTTCAGCGCGAAGTCGCGGCGCTGTAGAGGAGATCGTGTTTGGCTTTTCTCTGTGTTTTTGTTTTAGAAGTTTTATTTATGAGGTGAGAGGTAACGAATTGTAAATAGCCTGCCCTGAACCTGTTGAAGGGACATAGATGATTTTTGGTCGTTCTGAATGGTGAATTGTCAATTTGGGTGAAGTAAACGGCCGTTGCTCAAGATCGCTGCTCTTCTATGCGCTAAAACAAATTCGAAATGATTTCAGCCGCGCCGACGTAGGTGCCGATGAGGCTGCCGACGGTGGTGAGGATAAAGACGAGCAGAACGCGGAGGAGCTTGTTGGACCACCACATCTTCCACTGTGAAATGTCATCGCTGACGGATTGAAACTCTTTAACGACGGGGGGCGCAAAGAACGCCTGCACGAAGGCAGACACATACCCAGCCCCAATGACGGGGGTCAGGCTGGTGAGCGGTGCGCCAAAGAACGAAATCAAGATGGTGAGTGGATGAGCCAGCGCAATGGCCGCCCCAATGGCGGCGGGGATGCCGTTGGCCAGCACCCAATACTGCAGATTTTCACCGGCTGCCGTGGCCCCTTGGGTAATCCCAATATACAAAATGGCCCCAATAATGAGGGCCGGAATGCCCCAGCCTAATATCTTCCCGATGGGTGACGGGGGCGGAATGATCTCGATTTGGGCTAAATCTTGGTCTGGTTTGTTTTCTAAAATATCAAGAATGCCTTCGACGTGCCCAGCACCCACGACGGAGACAATTTTTTGACCTTCAGCGTGGCGCGTTTTTTGAGCGATGTAAACGTCCCGCTCGTCGATGAGCACCGTTTTCATAGCGGGCATCGCTTCACCTAGCTCCCGCATCAGCTCTGAAAGCACATCTTTCTGCCGAATTTCTTGGAGCATCTCTTCGCTAATCTCTTCATCCTCTACGACCCCAGCCACACCGGAAGCGAGGAGGCTCATCTTTTCCCAGAAGGACATGGACGCCCACGCTCGACGCAGGGTAATGCGGACGTCACGATCAACGAGTTCGATAGGAATATCGTTTTCGATGGCCACATTGGCTGCTTCCAGAAGCTCGGTACCGGGCGCAACGCCTAGCTTTTGGCCGATTCGCTTTTGGTAAGAAGAGAGCAGCAGGTTCACCAGCAGGGTAGGGAGCTGGCGCTGCCGAATAATCTGGCGCAGGTCTAAATTTTCCCACTTGGTTTTTTCACGCAGAGTTTGATAGCGGGCCGCATCAAGCTCAATGCAAACGACGTCCGGTTGCTCTTGCTCGATCACCTGGCGCACAAGATCGGCGGATTCTTGCGAGACGTGGGCGGTGCCGACGATGATGTAATCACGGCCGTTTTTCTCAACAAAATGCACGTCGGATGAGTAAGTGGGGGGGGGGGTGGCGTTTTCGTCCATAAATTGGGGTTTAGGGATTGGGGATTAGAGATCAGTCGGTATGATTTCACCGATCCCTGATCCCCGATCGCTTTTCCCAGTTAAGTGTTCCGGCGTTTCTAAATCGAAAACCTTGTTAGCTAAAAGCTTCGGAACCTCAAGAAAACGAAGCTTTTAGCTGGCGTTTTATTCAAAACAGGAACTTCGTTTCACTTAAGAAGTTATCGTTAATTCCTTATCAGTCTTATTGGCAAACTGGATCGTGTGGAGCCGATTATAAAGACCGTCTGGGTCTTGTATCAGTTCGCTGTGGGGGCCTTGTTCCACAATACGGCCGTTTTCCAGCACCAAGATCCAATCTGCATTCATAATTGTACTCAATCGGTGCGCAATGACGAATGAAGTCCGGCCATTCATCAGCCGTTCCAACGCATCCTGCACCAAACTCTCGCTTTCACTGTCCAAAGAGGACGTCGCTTCGTCCAAAATGAGGATGCGTGGGTTCTTCAAAATGGCGCGAGCAATTGCCACCCGCTGCCGCTGACCGCCGCTGAGCTTGATGCCCCGCTCACCAACCAGCGTCTCGTATCCATCTGTCAGCTCGTTGACAATGAAATCGTGCGCATTGGCCGCTTTGGCTGCGGCCTCCACCTCTTCCTTTGTGGCCTCAAGATTGCCGTAGCGAATATTTTCATAGACTGACTCTGAAAACAGAATCGTCTCTTGAGGCACAATGCCAATTTGTTGCCGCAGGCTGTCTACTGCCACTTCGCGGATGTCGTGGTCATCGATAAAAATACGGCCGTTTAGCACGTCATAAAAGCGGGGAATAAGATTGACGAGGGTTGTTTTACCCGCCCCGCTTGGCCCAACGAGGGCAATGATTTGACCCGGTGCTGCTTCAAAATTGACATTATTCAAAATCTCTGCCCGATCGTTGTAGTGGAATGAGACGTTCTCAAACAGAACACGGCCGTTGACCTCAGGCAAGCGAGGCGCACCGTCACTGCTGACAATGTCTGGCTGCGTATCTAGCAGGTCAAAGACGCGCTCAGTGGCCCCTAACGCGGATTGGAACTGGGCATACAGCCCGGCCAGCGCGGCCACGGGCGTGGCCACCATCAGGGTATACACCAAATAAGCCACTAATCCACCCGCGGTGAGCCGACCCTCAAGCACCTGTAAACTCCCAAACCACAGCGTGATGCCAATCGAGGCAAACGCCATAAAGCCAATCAGTGGTGAAAGAATCGCGCGAATGCGGGCTTGCTCCATGGCGGCGTTAAAGACGTCATTAATTTTGCTGGCAAAACGGCCAATTTCATGCGGTTCTCTGGCAAATGATTTGACAATCCGAATCCCGGAAACGGTCTCTTCAACGACATTCGCAGATTCAGCTAGGGCATCCTGAACGGCGCGAGACGCTTTGCGAATTTTGCGCCCCAGCCAAACAATCGTCAATGACATGATGGGAACCCCAGTCAGGATGACAAGCGTGAGCCGCCAATCTAGAATGAAGAGAAAGATGGACGCCCCGACGAGCAAAATAGCCTGCCGCAATAGGGACACAAGGTTGCTCGTGACGGCGTTTTGCAGTAGCGACACATCGTTGGTTAAGCGGGAGACAACCTCCCCCGTGCGGTAGTCAGCAAAAAACTGTAGGGAAAGGCTTTGCAGATGGCCAAATACTTCCACGCGAATGTCTGCAATAACGCGTTCACCCACAAACGCTAAACTGAGCTGGTGGGCAAAGCTAAAGATGGCCTGAACGATAAAAACCACGAGCAAGCCAATGGTTAAAAGATTAAGC
>JBCCFD010000355.1:0-8575 GCA_039029915.1 Chloroflexota bacterium | reverse complement strand
GATGATGCCGCCTGGACATTGGCGAAAATATTGATACCTCAATGTGCCTGTGTTAAGATGCAAACGGTCTGCAGAATAGAGGTCCTTGAAATCCTTCACGAGCCTTAACATGGCTTCAAAATCAACTGTTTCCACAAACAGAACCTCTGCTTTCCTTTTCTCTCTGCCTGAGTTTCGTCAACAAAACACCAGACATGCCGACCGGACAGCTTCCAAGACCTTTAGAAGAGATTAAAGAAGACCTTTTCAAGCGCAGAGCAATCACAGTTAATAACGCTCTGAAGACAATCAATAGCAGAAAGTTAATTCAACAAAAAAAACGACCTACCGTTGATTAGCACCTTACAAATTTTTTCTCCTTTGGCTCCGTCGGACTTGATCCGTTGAGTGTGGCCGAGCTAGGAAGGAGGTGATGCCTCATGAAGCATGATAATAGTGCTCAACCTTGCCCTATTTGTAAAACGGGATTAGAGCGACATCCTCAAATCCCAATAGCAACTGTGGATAAGGAAGACTGGCACGTGTTTATTTGCCCTAATGTAACCTGTCAATCTGAAGTTTGGGTTGCAGTTTTTAAAGGTGTAAAGAAACAACCGTGGTGGTCTATCTTGAGTCGCTAATGCGAATGACGGTCGATCCTCTTTTCTGGCTTGGCCGTTATTACATTGAGTTAATCATGAAGAATAAGAACTGTAAACAAGCAAATAACCGAATATATCTTCCCCCATCTTGGTGCTCCCAGATTTGCACGAATGCGATGAATGAGGCTTGTATTCAGGTGTGTTCTTCAAATAGGGATACGTCTTATTTTGAGCTTAAAGATGCGTTAAACCTTGAAGATGTTCCCCCATTTCCTCAAAAGGCTTGGCAATCTGAATTATCTAACCTTGAACGTAAGGCAATTGCGGGTGTTTATCTTAAGCTAGTTGTTGATCAACTCAAGGGGATTCAAAATGACCCGAAGAGAATTTATCCTGAAAGTATATTAAGTTTAAGAAAGCAAAGAACAAAAATAGAGTAAGCCTCCAAGTAGACTATTTAACCAGTAAACCAGCCCCTATCAATGTACGTTTTTTTTCGATGACAACTTGCGCATCGAACCTCACATTTGTCAATTTCATCTTGAATCGTTTGAATTGAATATCTTCCAGAAGCAAGCTCAGAAATCGAAGCCTTTTTCTCACCCCGCACATGGTCGAATTCTAATAGTCGAGGGTCGCTTTCTCCACAATCTACGCATGGATTTTGTTCAAAATAATCCCAAACATATCTTCGGGCGACTTCTCTTCTTTTTGTCCTGTTCTCGTATATCTTTTGCTTGTCGGCTTTAGCATAGCTAGCTTTGTTGAATTTGCTCATACAGGCACGGCAATGCTTTTGATGTACTTGTTGCTTTTTGTTGCTCCAAGCAAACTCTTTAAATGGTTTAAATTCTTTGCAATGGACACATTGCTTCATTTAAACGACTCCTAACTGCTACGGTAACTGCTACGGTTTGCACCTTTGGTATTTAACACAAAACCCCCATACCGGAAGATATGGGGGTTTGAAGAGGGACTGCTCCCTGTATATGTGGTGCGCCCTGAGGGACTCGAACCCCCGACCTTGCGGTTCGTAGCCGCACGCTCTGATCCAACTGAGCTAAGGGCGCGTGTTTGGGAGTATTTAGTATTCAGTTTCTAACATTCAGACATGATAACCGTATACTAAGAATGGCGGGAAGGAAGGGATTCGAACCCTTGAACGGTATTACCCGTTAACCGCTTAGCAGGCGGCCCCAATCGTCCACTCTGGCACCTTCCCATATTTCCAATTTGTAAAGAATGACAAGGTGTTTACGGAGTGAGAGGGATTCGAACCCCCGGTAGCTTGCACTACAGTTGTTTTCAAGACAACCGCCTTCGTCCACTCGGCCATCACTCCTCTCACCTGTTAGGGTACAACGGCTGAAAAGTATAGCAGAGTCATGGGGGGCTGTCAAAGGATTTTTGGGGATTGGGGATTGGGGATTTAGGGTCTGGAGATTGGAGATTGGGGATTAAGGATTGGGGGTTAAAGATGAGTAGTTTTTCACCTTTTACTTTTCACTTTTATCCCTTTTTTGATGCTCAAATCAGCAATTTCGAGGGTTTGAGATTGAGTTATTGGCACCGTTCCCCAGCGAAAACGGCCGTTTCCAGTAGCCACCAAATATTGATTATCTATCCAGCATACAAAGCCGAGTTTGCCAGTTGGGCTTACTGGTGACGCGTGAATTAATTCCTCATCAAGCCAAAATTTGCATTCTTTGAGACCCCAATCGAGTTTGTAATGATGCCATTGGGTTACATTTGTTTGGATGAGGGTTGAGTAAATGCCTAAATCAGACTGTACTTTGGGCCATAACCGATGTTTGACAGAAGAAATATTGTTTATGGCCAGCACGAACGGTGCAAAAGGGATCCAGCGTAACGCTTGCCAGCGGGTGGCATGAATCGTGCCCGCAATGAAGCCGTTTTCGGTTGGGTGCTTGTAAAAGGGGAGACGATTGGGCTGAGAGCCAAAGAAGAACCAGACGGCTTTAGGAATGGCTGGTGTTTTTACCGTTGGGTCGCCAAATGGGGCGTTCCAAAAACCAAAACCGGCCGTCCCTTTAAGCTGGGAGATAGGGCGAGAAAACCGAGCGGATAAACTTAGTGTCGTATTTGGCTGCCACTTGAAGTGGGAACGGCCGTTCTCACTTTGCCTATAATCATCAATTTGAGAATTCGTGTAGCCGTTTTTGGCTGGCAAAATACTAAGCTTGCTCGTGGTCGATTCTAAGTTTTGCTGAACGTGCCCCCCGTTGATTTCTAATCGTCGAAATTGGCTCATTCCTCGAAGATCAGCTCCATGACATTTTCTCCATGTTCGACTCTCCCCGTATTTTTAAACCCTTGCTTAAGATAAAAGCTTTCTGGGCCTCCTTTAGCGGGAACATAGCTTAATTCGAGTTTTTTCGCGTTTGGTCGCGTTTTGACATAGTCAATCAACAGCTTCACGGCTTCGGCACCATAACCAAACCCTTGATAGGGGGCCGCAATCATAAATCGCCAGAGGTAATATTCAGCATTCTCATCATTATCAAAGAGCATCAGAAAGCCCACCGGCTCACCATTGGCATAGATGGCCCGATACCACGCTTTTTCTTCAAATAAGGCTTCTGATAGCGAAACGGCGTTAGGCGCCACAAAGTTTTCCTGCTCAGGCTTTACTTTTAGTCGCAAAATGTCCCGTACGGTCTCTTTTGTTATTTCTCTTAATTCCACTTGGCTCATTTTTCACACGCCTGTTTTAAAAATTCCCACGTATAAATGCCGGTGTAATGCCCATCGCTCCACATAAACTGGATGGCATAGCTGCCAACAGCCGTTACTTCATCAAGCGTCAACGACTCATTTTTCGTATTGTGTAACACATCTAGGTCAGGAGGTTTGCCCATTTGGCTGTGCCCACCACGGCATTCTACGCAGGGGCAAATGGCCCGTAATCCAGCAAATGATAGCGAACAGGTAGTGCCATCGCTCCAGCTAATCTGTACAACTCTTTCAGTTTTATCGGCCTTAACGCCGGTCGGTGTTAGTGTGGTCAAAAATCAACTCCTAAGACTTGGGCATGTAATACATCGCAAAACAGCGAGCTTGCCCAATAATTTTTGGTTCCAGTATCTAGATTTTATATCAATCAAACGCTTCGCTTTCTTCTCTCTTCTCTATGCTCTCTACTCTCTACTCTTTACTTTCTTTACTGCGCAGATTTTACCCGACGAATGGCAAAGGGAACGAGAACGGCCGTTACGGCACCACCAATCCAAAATGGCGCTTGGGGTGCAATAAAATCAAACGCCACACCGCCCCATAACGGGCCAAAAATGTTTGCCAAACTCACAAACGCGGCACTAATGCCCAAAGCAGCTCCAATTTCTGTCGGATTAACGCGCTGGGTAATTAAACTGTTGACGCTGGGCTGCAGCACGCTGGCCCCAACTACAATAGGCACCATCGTGATTAGTAAAAATATCAACCCCGTGATGCCCTGATTATTCTCAGAGGGGAGAAGCTCAATCTGCTCTGTAATGTCAATAGCAGTATCACTTTGACCCTGCTGTAATTCTGTAATGATCGCTTCCTCAGAATACCAAGGAACAGACTGCTGTGGCGTAAACCCAACTAGAATTAAACCGATTGCTAAAATGCCGAGCCCGTAAATCAATAGTCGCCGCTCACCAAAGCGAGTGGTCAGTTTGCCAATCAGCCCTCCTTGCACAATGACTGAGATCATTCCCACGAAAACAAACACGATCGTGTTGCCCACTGAATTAAGTCCTAGGCGGTTGAGAGAGAAGGGGGCAAACATTATTTGAAAAGCGAAAAAGACGACCTGCTGTAGAAAAATTAAAATAAATAAAGCCCCAATCACTGGATCGCGAACGCCATCAACGAGTTTCTTGAAGGAGAAGCCATTTGGGCCATCGGCTGGCTGTCCCCTTTTTTCAGGTGGAAGTGTTTCTTTAAACACGAAGGTTGTCAAAATGATCGATAAAAAGGCAAATCCAGAGGCGACGAAGGCGGGTGAACTGTAGTTGTTGCCTGAGAGGGTTAAAGCAATACCGCTAATCACAGGACCCAAAATAAACCCAAGGCCAAAAGCTGCTCCAATTAATCCCAAGCCCTGACTGCGCGTTTTGGCGGTGGTTTGGTCTGCGATGGCAGCCTGCACGGTTGGTAGATTTGCCCCAGTGATACCATCCAGAAGCCGGGCAGCGATGATCATCCACAGGGCGTTTGCGAAACCAAGCATTACTAAGCTTAAAAATGTACCAACTTGAGCAAGGGCTAATATAGGTTTACGGCCGTATCGATCTGATAGCGAGCTCAGCACCGGTCCCCCGATCAACTGCATGAGGGGATAAGCAGCACTAACCAGACCGATCATAACAGGCGGGGCATTAAACGAAAGCGTATAGAAAGGGATAATGGGGATAATAATTGTCAATCCCATCAAGTCGACAAAAACGATAAAAATAATGGGTAAGATTTTTTTGAAATCTAAACTTTCTGCCTCAATCGGCGGCGATTCACTCATTAAATATCCTAAAATGTTGGTATTTTGCTCCAAAAGTTCGCATAAGATTTAGTTGAACGAAATACTCAGCGGTTTCCCAGATTGTTTACATAAAACAGCCTGCTAGGCACTTCGGGAAAACTGCACTAGTTGTGTCACGGTAATATAACGGAGATGATCTATTCTGTAAAAGCGAAGGACTCGCTTTTTTTCAAATAATCCAGAGTGATTTACAATAATCCTCTACCGCAAACTGAGTGATATCAAATGGAAGGTTGAGCATGGAGATTTATGTTTCACAAATTGAGGGTCGAGTGCCAGTTACCCGGCTTCGCCTTGTGGGAGATTTTGTTGAACAAGAGCCAATTGTTAACGTTGCCCAAAAAGAATTAGACAGTGGTGCAACGCATATTTTGCTAGATTTAACAAACGTTCCTTTTATAAGCAGTATGGGATTGCGCGCCATATATGCCATTTATGAAAAACTTGAAAAGAATTTAGGATCTGAGCAATCTAAATTGCACGAAGGCATTGCCAATGGAACCTATAAGTCACCTCACCTCAAACTACTTAACCCTTCCAAAAACAGCCTCAAGGCGCTAACCGTTGGAGGCTTTGATATGTTCTTGGAAATTTTAGATGATGAGGCAAAGGTCAAAACAGCATTTTAGGTTTTAAATAATGGAAAAGCGTTTGCTGTTTACGGCCGTTACCTTAAATCACCTGGCTCAGATGCGTCAGTTTATTGAACAATCTGGCAAAGCGCTCGGTGCACATCCAGAAATTGTCGCTGACAGCATCGTGGCGGTGAATGAAGCAACCACAAATATTATTATTCATGGCTATGGAGAACAGCTGGGTGATATTGAAATCGTGGTGAAGGCTAAAAACGACGTCTTCTCGGTCATTTTGTTTGATAATGCCCCTTTGTTTGACCCCACACATACTCTTCCCCCCGACCTTACTGTCCATCCCATGTTGCGCAAACCAGGCGGTTTAGGCATTTTGATGATGCAAGAATTTGTTGACCATCTTGAATACCTAAGAACCCCAGATGGAAAAAACAAACTTATATTTACTAAAGGAGGTTCACATGCAATATGAAGTTGAACCAATTGCAGACCGCCCAATTACTATCTTAAAACTCGTTGGCGAATTGGATGCCTCGTGCTATCTCGAGGTCATTGCTAAAGTTCAAAATCTCTATGATGATGGTCATCACAACTTAATTCTAGATTTGAGTGAAATGCCGTTTATGGCAAGCTCTGGGCTAGTCTCCCTGCATAGTATCGCCTTAATTATGCAGGGCAAAACACCCTTGAACCCAGAACAAGGCTGGCAGGCGCTTCATGCAATTAGCAACGATGTGGGGGACACAAATTCGACCCTGCAGAATTGCAAGTTACTTTTCCCCCAGCCTCGGGTTGCCAAGACGTTGAAAATGACAGGATTTGATAACCTATTTGCCCAATTTAGCGAGCGGAAAGTCGCAATTCAAAGTTTTAGTGAATGATTAAATCGAAATTTGATATTTCAATCCTTGATGCTTATCAAGTCGTTTTTCCTGCAGGCCACACCCTCTTTCGAGAGGGTGAACCCGGCCGGGAGATGTATATTCTGCTGGATGGGGAAATTGAAATTACAAAATCAGACCATATTCTTGATCGATTAACGAACGGCGCCATTTTTGGAGAAATGGCGCTTGTCGATTCTTTCCCCCGCAGCGCAGACGCCAGAGCCGTGACGGATTGCAAAATTGTGATTATTGATGAGGCATTGTTTAGCGATTTAGCAAGCCAATATCCGCACTTTGGTGTAGACGTTATGCGAATCATGTCTAAACGCATCCGTCGGATGATTAATGAGGAGATGAAACGACAGCGGCTTGAGGAAGAGTTGGCAATTGGACGCGAAATTCAGCTCAGCCTCTTACCTAAAGTTAATCCGCAAAGAGCGGGCTGGCAGTTTGCTACCGTTTATCGGGCGGCAAGACAGGTTGGGGGGGATTATTATGATTTTATTGAGTCTCCCAGTGATCCAAATTTGCTCACGATGACCGTGTCGGATGTGACCGGAAAGGGGGTACCTGCGGCAATATTTATGGCCTCGATGCGCTCCGTCATGCGGACATTGTGCATTGATGAGCGATCCCCCGCTGATATTTTGAAATTAACCAATCAGTCTGTGGTTCGTGATACAGGCTCTGCCCTTTTTTTAAGCAGTGTGGCGGCTCAGCTTAATTTCGGGACGAATGAACTCACTATGGCAAACGCTGGACATGAGTGGCCGCTGTGGGTCAAAGCTAGCCGGGATGATGTGGAGACGCTTGTTGTGCCGGGCGTCATTTTGGGTGCGTTTGATGAAATTCAGCCGGTTGAAAAAAAATTCAAGATTGAACCCGGTGATTTTTTGCTATTTTTTACCGATGGGGTAACTGAAGCCCGTAATCAGACGGGGGAATTCTTTGGGGATGATCGGCTACTGGAAACGGCCGTTTTGGCTAAATATAAAAACGCGGCTGATATTGCGATTGCGATTGAAACGGCCGTTGACCAATTTACGCAAGGCACGCCTCAATCTGATGACATGACACTGGTCGTTATTAAGCGGGAGTCGTAAGGAGACCAAAATGACACACGATCCTAAACAAGCTGAAATGGTGCGGCGTGCAATTAATGCGGAATCAGCAGATGAACTGGAAGCGCTCTACAACGATTGGGCAGATAGCTATGATGCATATCTTGATGGACTTTCTTATGTAGCACCAGCTATTGGGGCACAGCTTTTGGCAGACCATCTCGAAGGACAAAGAACCCCGATTTTAGATGTAGGGTGCGGCACAGGATTAGTGGGTATACAGCTAGCCGAGCGGGGGTTTTCTAAAATGGATGGGATTGACCTGTCACAAGGCATGCTAAACATTGCCCGTGAGTCTGGTCTTTATGAAACACTGTGCCAAGGGGATATCAATCAACCGTTTACATCCGTCTTAGAACAGTATGGTGCAGTTATTTCGATTGGCATTCTTGGTATTCATGTGGGAACGTCTGCCCTTGATGAAATGTTACGGTTAACCCGATCTGGCGGCATCGTGGTGATTTCTGTGCGGAATCCCTATTATGAGCCATCGGGCTATCAAGCCCACGTTCATTCTTTAGTGTCGGCTGGTGAAATTAAGCTGCTTGTTGAGTCTGAAAAGCCGTATATTTTAGATGAGGGTGCCACCGCGATGTATCTGGTGATGGAGCGACAATAGATGATGATTCAGCAATTTTCATTGAACGGTGAGTGGCAACTGAGCGGTGGGGAGATTGAACCGATTCCGGCTCAGGTGCCAGGGAATGTGCACACGGCACTGCTGCAGGCTGGCCTTATTGCCGATCCATATTATCGTGACCAAGAAGTAGCCGCTTTTTGGGTAGGAGAAACGGATTGGACGTTTGAACGGCCGTTTACCATCCCCCATGATTTGCTTAAAAGTGACAAACTTTTG
>JBCCFD010000354.1:0-8628 GCA_039029915.1 Chloroflexota bacterium | reverse complement strand
ATAAGCGTTCGCTTAGATTCGGAGCTGGTCCAATTTTTGGCAGCGAGTGAAATCAGCGTTGACCTAAGCGAAGTACGCACCTGGCCAAAGGTCGTCCACGATAATCCCATTTTACTGCGAGAGCAAAATGTGGCCCTACTTGTTCCATTGAATCGCCAAACGACGCTTTTGGGCTGGCTAGCCGTTTCGCCAGAAAACGGCCGTGAACTGATTACCCAAAACGAAATGGGCTACATTTCCGCATTGGCAGACCAATCTCTGCTTGGGCTAGAGCGGGCGTCTGTTGAGTTCCAACTCCAAGAGCGGATTGCCGAATTAGATCAGCTAAGCAACTTTTCTCAATTCCTCGCCTTTACGATCGACACAGAAGATCTTTTCGAACTGGTGTTTACAAACAATCAGCGCCTGCTTGACGTTGATGATTTTTATATTGCGCTCAAAGATGTTGATACACACAAGCTTTACCATGCCTTTTATATCGAAAAAGATGAGCGCATTAAAGCGAAAGAGGGTGTGCGTCAATCCGTTACGAATACCCACGTCCACAAAGCATTCCAATCGGGGCAAGTGGAAAAGTGGATAGACAGCGCCCAAGACGCTTGGATTGCCGCCCCATTAAATGTGGGGGCAGAAACCTTAGGGGCCGTTTATACTGTTTTGCGTAACACCAATAATATGATTGGCCCTCAACGAGAGCGTCTCTTTTTGACATATGCCCAAAGAACGGCCGTAGCCCTTGAACGCCTGCAAACTAATGAACGACTTACCCAACAGGCCCAGCGGCTGCAAATCATTAATCAGGTCACCTTTTCGCTCGCGTCAACGCTTGAGTTAGAGCCTCTGCTCGACCTGATTATGGATAAAGCGATTGAGCTATTTGACGCTCAAGCCGGGTCTTTACTCCTTTCGGATCAAGAGACTGGCGAGCTTGTTTTTGAAATTGTGCGCGGGCCTGCCGAAGCGGAGCTGTTGAATACGCGCCTGCCAATTGGAACCGGCATTGCTGGAACGGCCGCCCAGCAGTCTCGCTCAATTATTACCAATGATGTGTCGGAAGACGATCGATGGTACAGCGAGTTAGATGAAGAAAATCAGTTCCGCACCCGCTCTATTTTGACCGTCCCCTTGCTGCGGCACAATCGTGTTTTGGGCGTTGTCCAAGTCATTAACAAAGGCAGCGGGGCGCTGTTTGATGAGAATGATCAGCGTTTGCTTACAGCTTTTGCCTCGCAAGCTGTGGTTGCCTTAGAAAATGCGCGCTTAGTTGAACAAACCGATCAAAAGCTACAAACAAGCGTTGAAGAGCTTTCCATGCTGCAGCAGCTCGATCGAGATTTGAACACCTCTTTAGCGTTAGACAATGTGTTCAATATCACGCTAGCTCGTTTGATGACGATGATTGGCGGCTCAGCCGGAGCGATTGTGCTCAAAGATTTTGAGGGATTGCCACAAATTAGAACATGGCGTAACTACGATCGCGGCTTTGATGCGACAAAAGTGACGCCCAAGATGATTGAGAATAGCCCAACGGGGACTGTTTTAACATCTGGGAAGCCTTTGATTGTTGATAATGTGCATGAGGCGTTGGGGTATCATCGCGCCAGATTTGAAACATTGTCTCAATTGATTTTGCCGCTTAATCATCAGCAAGAAGTTATTGGCACGATTGTGATTGAAAGTGATGAGATGGCTGGTTTCACAAAAGATGAAGAAAATACGGCCGTTCGTATCGCTAATCATGCTGCTATTGCCATTGCCAATGCGGTGCTTTATGAACAGGTGAAAGAGGCCAATCTGGCCAAGTCAGAATTTGTCTCGATGGTATCACATGAGCTCAAAACACCCATGACGGCCGTGCGTGGCTACGTCGACTTAATGCTTAGCGGATTGATGGGTGACCTGACGGATCAGCAAAAAGAGTATTTGGAAATTGTCTCGGCAAATATCTCTCGCATGGGTCAGCAAATTCAAGATTTGACCGATATTTCGCGGATTGAAACAGGCCGACTGCATATGGAGTTTAAAGCGACCGATTTGCGGGCGGTCGTTGATGAAACAATGAAATCGGTGCTTAATTTGATTGATGAAAAATCGATCAAGCTCAACGTTGATATGCCTGCCAACATCCCGCATATTGAGGCTGATAAGGGTCGGTTGGTACAAGTGATGACCAACTTGTTGAGCAATGCGTGTAAATACTCGCCGGAAAATACGGCCGTTACCGTTCGCTTCAGCTTAGGAGAGCAAAATAGCCAAGCAGTGGTGTGCGGGGCAGTTAAAGATAGCGGGTATGGAATATCTGAAGAGGATCAAGAAAAATTGTTCACAAAATTCTTCCGCTCTGATGACCCCAACATTCGCAAAGCGAAAGGCACCGGTTTAGGACTTTCCATTACAAAAGGGATTATTGAACTGCACGGCGGCGAAATGTGGTTTGAGAGCACTGTGGGTCAAGGCACCACTTTCTTCTTTTCCCTGCCCATTGAGCACAGGGATGAAGAATGAAAAGGCGTAGGAAGTTTTCATTAAACGATGGTCAGTAATTAAATCCCCCAAGTCTTCCAATTACCCATTTATCCAATTACTAATAAAAGACCTATTCATTCTTGATTCGTCCCGCCTTTGCCCCGAAATACCTGTAAATTGTCACCAAATTCTAATTGACAGACTTTGTGCATTCTGTATACTAATAACATGCAAATTAAGTTATTAATTTTAGCATCGTTAAACAAAAGTTAGGTTTCCGAAACGCACGTCTTGCACGTGCGTTTTTTTGTTTTTAGGCAAGCAGTACGGGTAAAGAAGGTATCAAGTTATTTACCCTCAGGAAAATATTCAGGGATATTTTTCTGATCAATTCTCAGCAGAGGAGAGTAACAACCATGGATTATGGACTAATCGGAAAAATCGAGAAAGCGAAATTTTATGCGGCCGAGCCAGAAAGAATCACTTTTGATTCTTTTTCTGTTCGAATTGTAGGGGACAGTGGACAAACGCATAGAGTTCAATATTCAGAGGGTAGCTGGTATTGTGATTGCAGTTTTTTCGCTACTCGTGGATATTGTAGCCACACAATGGCAATGGAACGCATTCTTGGCAGCATGGTCGAATCATAATTCCAACATTGTTCAAAGAAAGGAAAAGCTCAGCCAAAAGGCTGGGCTTTTTTTGTTATAATCCTAAATTAGTTAGAGGATAGAGGGTGGCATTTGATAAAGTGCCTTGTAACCCCAAAACTATTCACTAGCCACTAATCACTGACCACTTATGTTTAAAGGAGATGCGTGTGACAATTGGTGGTGTTTATTTTGATTGGAAAATTACTTTTTTGATTATATTAACAACCGTTGTGCCAATGCTAGATTATTACAATCACAAGCTAACGCGGCTTAAAGCCTATGATCGCGTTATTTGGTATTTTGTGATTCCAGCTTTGGTGATCGTCCTTCTTTTTCAAGAGCCGTTGACGGATTATGGTTTTAAACTGGGCAATTGGCGCGTTGGATTAGCTTGGACGGTAGGTGTCTGTGCCGTTATGGCGGTCATTTTGCTTGTTGTGGCCCGGACGGACGGCATGCAACAATATTACAACGCCCGCTCACCTGAGTCTGTTTGGCGCATTATCTATGTGAATGGGGTGGATTTATTTGGCTGGGAGTTTGTGTGGCGGGGGGTTTTGCTATTTGCTTTTGCTCGGGCATTTGGCCCAGGACCAGCCATTTTCCTTCAGGCGGTACCTTTTGCCTTTATGCATTTGGGTAAACCTGAGATTGAAACTTTGAGCACTATTTTTGGTGGTGCGGGCTTTGGTTTTATCGCCTGGCAATCGGAATCTTTCATTTATCCGTGGCTGATTCACTGGTTCATTGCGGCCTTTACGATGCTGATCGCGAGCGGAAAGATCTAGAAGAGAGAATTTATAAAAGAGAAAAGAATTCTAAAAACTTGCAATTTCGCCGCTCTGAAACCATATTCGACACCCGAAACTTGAACCATTATGACACCTGATACTCCAATAAAAACAGTCACTACGAAACTCATTGGCATGGGGCATGGTGGCTCGGCAATTGGCAAGGGGAAGCAGAGTCAGGCGATTTTTGTCCCTTTTGGCATTCCTGATGAGACGGTGAAACTTGATTTAATTGAGGAAAAGCGCGGGTTTGCTCGAGCTGAGCTGGTGGAAGTGTTACGGCCGTCTCCCGATCGAATTGATCCGCTTTGTAAATATTACGGCACCTGCGGCGGGTGCCACTTTCAGCACGTAGCCTATGAGCGGCAGCTGGCTTTAAAAACGGCCGTTGTGGCCGATCAGCTCAAGCGAATCGGAAACTTTAAAAAAGTAACCATCCACCCTACCTTGCCCAACGAGGCGCAGTGGGCGTATCGCACAGAAATAGAGATGAGCCCAGTGGAAAACGGCCGTTTAGGGTTTTGGTCCCCCATCGAAAAAAAGGTCATTCCCATTGAAAAGTGTGAGATTGCCGACCCCGATCTCATTAACTTGCTGAATGATATCGATTTAGATTTACCCGGTCTGCGAAAGCTAACCCTCAAAATTGGCGAAGACGGGGAAATGCTGGCCGCCCTAGAAGTTGATGACGTGGAGCCACCCCAGTTGGAAGCTGACTTTCCAATTTCGGTTTCAATTATTTTACCGAATCGCTCTGCCGCTCTGCTGGTGGGGGATCACTTTCTAGTGCATGAAATAAACGGCCGTGAATTCCATATCTCATCAGGCTGCTACCAGCCTCCAAGCATTGATGGCTTTGAAAAGGTCATTCAAACCGTTTTGCGGTATGCAAACTTGCAGGGGCATGAAACAGTGCTTGATCTTTATAGCGGCGTAGGGCTGTTGACGGCTTTCCTGTCTGAGCAGGCCAAAGAAGTTATTGGGATTGAACTTAATCGAGATGCCGTTGCTGATGCCATTGCCAATTTAGATCATACGGAGAATGTGTCGCTGTATCAAGATCGGGTGGCAACAAGCCTGCAATCTCTTGAGGTTCAGGCAGATTTAGCGATTATTCACCCATCCGCTAGAGGAATGAGTCGTGAGGCGATAACGGCCGTTTCTCACAAAAAGCTTCCCAAACTCATAACCATCAGCAGCGACATCGCCATTATGGCCCGTGACGGTAAATCTCTTCAAAAAGCAGGCTACCGATTGCTCGAAGTGCAGCCGATTGATATGCAACCCCAAACTTACCACATTGAAACCGTCATGCTGTGGGAATATGCGAGATAAGCGGCAAAGCCTGCCCTGAGCGTTGTCGAATGGGTTGCAAAGTGGCAGAGTTGCATATGATAGTATCTCTATTATTTGCCTGTACTCAATAAAGCTAGAGTATCCACACCTTTTTCATCCTTTATCCTTCATCCTTTTGCCTTCTTTTCCTCTCTTCTCTCTGCTCTTTTCTCTTTTCCCCCTCCTCCTTGCCCAACACCCCCCACATAAGGTATCTTAAACAACAAAACCAACCCTCTCTCGGAGAAAAAAATGGATCCAATTACAATCGGAATTGCTACCGCCCTTGGGGCTGGCCTTGCCCAAGTGAGCACCACCCTGATCAATAAAGGTGTTGTCGAACCTGCCCTCAAACCCGCCCTTGACCTCATTGGCAAGCGCGTTACCAAAAGCTACGACGCTAAAAAAGACGATGTTGCCATGCTTGAAGCAGTACAAACCGCCCTTAAAGCGGCTGGTGCGCCAGAAGAGTCAGACGCGCTAACCAAATACCTGTTCAATCGAGGTTTTGATCAGCTCCAGGCCCAAGGAAGTGACGCTCTGAGAAAAGAGATCGCCCAAGCCGCCCTTTTGCACTTTGTGGATGACCCAAACCTAGTGCCAGATCGCCTCTTTAAAAGCTTGCGTATGCCGCAGGACAGCCGGCCTTTGCTTTCCACATTTTTGTATAGCTTGCGGAGTGAACTCAAAAAGTCGGAAGATTGGCAAACGCTCATGACCGTCACCGATGTAGAAGGAATTCGGCAAACGCTTTATCAAATGGCTCACGATACCCAGCGCACGCTCAAAGCAGCAGAGCTTCGAAATCAATACCTAAAGCAGTTAATCGATTATTTTAACATTAACGATGTTGCCGATGGTGATGCGTTAAAAAACTATCTCGATTTTGTTGAAAACGAAGTGCAGCTTATCAACTTTGTGCTGGCAAATATCAAACAGCGTGCCGCCTTGAACGAAGAAGCCGAGCTTGAAGCCGTTTTTGTGCCATTACAGGTGCAAGATCCCGAAGCAAAAAAGGACCAATCTCAAATCCGAAGCCGCCAACCAATAGGTCAAACAGTCGATCCCGCCAACCAAGAAAATGCATTCAAAGAGTATAATCAGTTGCTTTCCGTAGCTGACGTACTTGAAAAGTACGACAACTTTATCTTCATTGGCCCACCTGGCTCAGGTAAGACGACCCTGTTACGCTATTTGGTGCGAAGCTTTGCCATGGGTGAAGCAAAAGAGAAGCTTAATTGGCAAGAAGAGCCATTACTTCCTATTCTCGTGCCTTTACGAATCTTTGGCCGCTTCATAAAAGACAATCGCGCCAAATATTCCTCAGCAGGCCCTCTGGCGTTACGTGAATTTATCGACGATTATTTTAAAGAAATGGAAGTCGAACTGCCCCCAAATTTCTTTCGTCGCCGGTTGAAGGAAGGGGGGTGTTTGGTGCTGCTAGATGGTTTAGATGAGGTTTCGGATCGCAAGGAGCGAATTGAAGTTGCATCTTTTGTCAGTGGGTTCATCAAAAAATATGCTAAAGGAAACCGCTTTGGTCTTGCCTCCCGCCCCAAAGGGTATGAAGAGGTGAAAACATATTTGCCCAAGCCCATCATCTGTCAGGTTAAAGAACTGACCCCAGATGACCGGGACAAGCTTGTGAATAACCTGCTCATTGAATTGGTGCCCGATCCCCGTATTCGCTCTCAAAATAGCCAAGCCTTATTATCAGACATCCACCGAAAAGAGAAAGTAGATGAACTAACGCGAAACCCGCTCTTTTGCACCACGCTGGTGCTCATTTACCATTATCGTGGCGCTAAACTGCCCGAACGTCGCGTAGATGTCTATCAACAGCTGGTGGTGCTCATGCTTGGCTTTTGGGAGGCGGGTAAAGCTGATGCGTGGATGTCTGATGTCCATGAGTTGGCCCGCTGGGATGGGACAGGTCGGGAATTTGTGGATGAAGATGAGGCGGTTGAAGCCAAAGAAAAAGCGCTTAGACACATAGCCTACTGGATGGTGGATTCAGATCAAACTGAAGTAGCTAAAGAAAAGACGATCAACTTTTTAGCTGACTGGTTTCAGGCAGAGGAAGAAGCGACCCCAGACAACAAAAAAAGTTGGGCCCAAAGCTTTTTGGATGTTGCTCATCAGCGCAGTGGCCTTTTTGTTGAGTATGATACCGGCACCTATGCTTTTTCACATAAAAACTTTTTGGAATATCTGGCGGCCAGTGCATTGGTGAATAAAGGTGATGATAATCACGTCAAAATTATGCTTGAGCGTGCCAGCAATTCCTCTTGGGAAGAGGTGCTACAGCTTGCCTTTGCCCATGAAAAAATGACGGAGTATAGTTATAAGCTACTGGTCAAAGCGATGCTTAACAATGGGTATGTGCAGCTGGCTGGAAAATGTGCCGTTGATGCCGGAAAAAGGTTGCACCGTCCATTGCAGAAACAGATTCAAGACGCTTTGCAATCAGAAATGGTGGATGACACGCTGCCTCCAAAGGTTCGCTGGCAGGCGGGGGCCATTTTAGACGAGATGGGCTGGTTACCAGAGGATTTGAACGAATGGATCCGGTGTGAAGGCTGTGCTGAAGATGGGGGCGATTTGATGGTCATGAAATATCCTGTGACCAACGGGCATTTTGCCCGCTTTATGGCGGCCGGTGGCTATGAAAACCCTGATTACTGGTGGGGCGAGAAGAGTGTGGCGTGGCAATGGCGGGTTGAAAAACATCCAGGTTATCGCGGGGGAGGGACAGTTATCCAGCCGGAATATTGGTATGATGGAAATTTGGGAAAAGGGCGGCGCGGGTTTCCCGTGGTCGGGGTAAGCTGGTATGAAGCGGTGGCGTATGCCAACTGGCTTACCAGCCTTTTAGGCAAAGAAGCGCCGTTTACCCAATCGCTAGAAACATTTCCAGTCAAGGATGTGCGTTTGCCTACTGAAAATGAGTGGGTAAACATAGCCGGCGGGGCCGAAAATGACCGCTACCCGTGGGATTTACCAAACTCGGCTACGATGGGGAAAGCCGATATTCTCAAAAGAGCCAATACGTTTGAATCAGATATTATGATAACGTCGCCTGTAGCAATGTACCCACAGGGGGCTAGCTACCCAAATGGCGTGATGGATTTGGCGGGTAATGTGTGGGAATGGCAAAGTGACTGGTCTGATGAGGATAAGGATGCGCGCGTGTTGCGCGGCGGCTCGTGGGACCTCACTAGTGAGGATGCGCGGGTGGCGGTTCGCTACGGGCTCAATCCGACGGCTTCCCTCAACGATATCGGTTATCGGCTGGTCTCTCCCAGACGCGGCTCGCCGTCGCGGCGATGCGCGGCTCGATCGTCGATCGCAGCGGCCGCGATCTCGCCGTCAGCGTCAAGCGT
>JBCCFD010000353.1:0-8665 GCA_039029915.1 Chloroflexota bacterium | reverse complement strand
GTGAAAGACGTGGCTCATCTGATTGACCTGCTCATCCAATTCACGATAAGTCAAGCTATTGTCATAGAACTGAATAGCCGTTTTCTTTGGCAACCAAGCGGCGGTGCTTTCAAGGAAGTCGGATAACGGCCGTTTTGGAATCGGGATTGTCGCCGGTGTTCCTTGGCTATAGCTTTTAAGCCAGACGCGATGTTTTAATAGATTGTCGGCTTGAGCGCCGTCACGCCACGACCGCTGCTTTTCTTCAACAAACCCTTCTATGGCCCGCGTTACGGCTTGGTGTCTTTCCAACTGCACCTTGTGCTTGGCAGACCCCACATCATAAACCTCAGCCCCAGGGATCATCTTGCCCACGTCCTCAAAAACACGGCGCGGGAAGTAATTATCCCGTTCACCGGTAATCACAAGCGTAGGCGTGCTAATATTTCGCATTAAATTCCAGCCCTGCCAATGACGCATATTATTTGCCATCATGTTTTTCACAACATGAAGTTCAGCATCCCACTTACTGCGATATTTCCATAACGGCCGTAGCCAGTTAAGCGGCATTTTAAGCGCCACATCAGCCACCTTTGGTAATGGAAACTCCCCAGCAGTCGCGATCAGGATCAATTTTTCAAGCTGTTCGGGATGAGCGTTAGCGTATTCAACCGCAACCGAGCCTCCAAAAGAGTGGGCCACAAAAATGAATTTTTCAGGCAACTCAAGCGTTTGCGTAATAGCATATAAATCAGCCACAAGCTCATCCATCGTATATTGTGTATAAGGTGCATCACTTTGGCCGTGTCCCCGTAAGTCTGGCGCAATAACTCGATAATTATTTTGGGCAAAAGCGTTAATTTGAAACTCCCATGATTCCAATACTCCCGCATACCCATGTTGAAACAGTATCGTCCGATCAGCCCCCTCAGGCCATAAATCTAATACGCTTAAATTCGCCCCTTCGACACCAGGAATTGGCACTTTCCGACGGTACAGATCATAATCAAACAAAATGTCTCGTCGCTTCACTCCAAGCAGTTTCTTTTTCACAAATGCACCTCCTAAACTCTCGCTTCTGATTGTACTCAACATCATTTTTGTGCAAAATATCTAAGTTTAAAAAGCATTCTCAAACAGATTTAGCTAATGGTTGTCCCTCTTTTGACTCAATATTGACACCTATTTGACTAATATCAAAAGCCACATTAGAATTCGTTTCCATTATAAGAGGAAGAAGAAAGCTAACTCGCAGAAAAAAGTACAAGCATCGGTAAGATGCATAATAAATAAAATCAAAGCTTTGGGCATCTGTTTAGGTTCAAAAGGCTGTTATCTTCCTTTAACATTAAAAATAAAACGCATACCGATGGTGCAATAAATATGAATTCAATTTTGGAAGTTAATGATCTTGTCGTTCGTTTTGATACCCAAGACGGGGTCGTTCATGCGGTTAACGGCGTTAGTTATTCGCTAAAGAAAGGTGAAACTCTCGGGATTGTTGGAGAAAGTGGAAGCGGCAAAAGCGTCCATGTTCTCTCCATGCTGCAGCTTATCCCCATGCCACCAGGCCGCATCGAAAGTGGAGAAGTTTTGTTTGAGGGGCAGGACCTACTCACCCTGCCCAGCAGCGAAATTCGTGCCCTGCGCGGGGGAACGATTTCTATGATTTTCCAAGATCCGATGACATCGTTAAATCCAGTTTTGACTATCGGCTACCAAATTCGTGAATCAATACAACTTCATCTAGGCTTTAACAAAAAGCAGGCTCAAACAAGAGCAATCGAAATGCTGGAACTGGTCGGGATTGCCGATCCGCATCTTCGGATTGAAGATTACCCCCACCAATTCTCAGGCGGTATGCGTCAACGCGCCATGATTGCGTTAGCGCTCGCCTGCAACCCTACCCTCCTAATTGCTGACGAACCCACCACTGCTCTAGACGTAACCATCCAAGCCCAGATCATTGAATTGATGATCAGCCTCCGTGAAAAATTAGGCATGTCCATGATTTGGATCACCCATGATTTAGGCGTTGTGGCAGGAATTGCAGATACAATTCAGGTTATGTACGGTGGCACGATTGTCGAACGCGGACCAATTGACAATGTCTTTAACGATACACGAAATGCATATACCTTAGGGCTACTCAACTCCATTCCCCGTCCAGACCAAGGGGATCAAAGATTAATTCCTATTTCCGGTGCCCCACCGGACTTGCTTATTCCCCCCCAAGGGGACCCATTTGCACCAAGAAACCCCTACGCAACTGAAAAATGTTTTAGAGAGCGACCAAAATTGAAGCCTGTACCCGGCGGACATCCCGAACATTTGGCGGCAACATGGTACGACTTACCAGAGTTAATTAAGTGAGTTGCAAATCCTTTTTATAAAAGACCGACTGTTGCAACTCTTCTAAGTCAAACGCCCCGCACTTCAAATTATCTGAATGGGTTTTGCATTTGACTTAAATAAAGGCAAGGTATCATCACAATGGCATCATCTTCATCTGAACCACTTGTTCGTGTGAATCAATTAGTCAAACATTTCCCCATCACTCAAGGGATCATTATTCAGCGCCAAATTGGTGCAGTCAAAGCGGTTGATGATATTAGCTTTGATATCAAACCGGGTGAAACGCTAGGTTTGGTTGGTGAATCAGGCAGTGGTAAAAGTACAACGGGCCGCACAATACTACGCCTGTATGAACCGTCGTCAGGCTCAATAGAGTTTAAAGGGCAAAATATTGCCAAATTAAATGGTGAACCGCTCAGAAAAATTCGCCGAAATATGCAAATGATTTTCCAGGATCCTCAAGCCTGCCTCAATCCCCGAATGACCGTTGGAAGCATTATCGAAGAACCCATACAAGTTCACAATCTTTTACCGAAAAACGAAAGGACGGACAGAATTCAGGAACTACTCGAAATCGTAGGACTTAATCCGCAATTTTTGAATCGGTATCCGCACGAATTTTCTGGTGGTCAACGACAAAGAATTGGAATAGCGCGAGCTTTAGCAGTTCAACCAGAGTTCATTGTAGCAGATGAACCAATCTCCGCACTGGACGTGTCAATTCAAGCTCAGGTTGTCAATCTTCTGCAGGATTTACAAGAAAAATTCAAATTGACTTATCTCTTTATCGCCCACGATCTGAGTATGATTCGCTATATTTGCGATCGGGTTGCGGTTATGTTTAAAGGAAAAATTGTTGAGTATGCTGAAACCAATGAGCTCTACGAAAATCCTGTTCATCCGTATACACAGGTCCTCTTATCTGCAGTGCCAATTCCTGACCCAGCTAAAGAGCGAGGCAGAAAGCGTCTAATCATGGATCCAAACTTTACCTATTCAGAAGAAAATTCTAGAATGGTGGAGGTTTCACCTGGACACTTTGTTGCGGAAAGCCTTGTTAAAGGCATTCCAACCCCATAAATAAGTTCATTATTGAGCAAGTTGTCGGTTGATAAAACTGACAGCACCACTCTAGCCTAACTACATTTTAAAACAAGGAGGTTTTCTATTTAAAAAAATCAAAATTAGACAAGAAATTAAAGAAATCTATTTTTCAAATTATTTAAGGAGAAGAACATGAAAAAAATATCGACATTTCTTTTGCTTGCAGTTCTAGCGCTTGTAGCTGTGGCTTGTTCACCAGAAACCGTTGAAGTTGAAGTAACACGTGTTGTAACTGAAACTGAAACAGTCACGGAAACGGTTACTGAGGAAGTTGAAGTAACACGTGTTGTAACTGAAACTGAAACAGTCACGGAAACAGTTGTTGAAACAGTTACGGAAGGCGCTCGTGGGCAAGGTGGACGTGTAACGGTCATTTATTGGCAAGCACCATCCAATCTAAACCCATACCTCTCAGGTGGTACAAAAGAAATTGATACCTCTTCTGTTGTTATTGAACCATTGGCACTTTACAATGAAATCGGTGAGCTTGAAACAAGATTGGCCGCTGAAATTCCAACTTTAGACAATGGTGGCGTATCTGAAGATTTAACCCAAATCACCTGGACATTGAAAGAAGGTGTTTTATGGTCAGACGGTACCCCCTTCACATCTGCAGATGTTGTTTTCACCTATGAGTATTGCAGCAACCCAGACACAGGCTGTTCTGCCTCTAACTTCTACGAAGGCATTGCCTCTGTCGAAGCAACAGATGATTTAACAGTTGTTATTACATTTAACGAGCCTACGCCATTCCCATACCAACCATTCGTTTCTAACCAAGCACCTATTATCCAGCAAGCTCAGTTTGCGGATTGTGTTGGTGCCGCGGCTCAAGAATGTTCAGATCAAAACTTTGGTCCAGTAGGAACAGGACCATTCACGGTTGTTGAATTCCGTGCTAACGATTCTGTTCTTTATGCGGCTAACGATAATTATCGCGATGCCAATAAACCATTCTTTAGCGAACTCTTCCTCAAAGGTGGTGGTGATGCAGCCGCAGCGGCACGTTCAGTTTTAGAAACTGGCGAAGCCGATTACGCTTGGAACCTTCAAGTTGAACCAGAAATTTTGAGCACCATGGAACTGGCTGGTAACGGTAAAGTTGTTTCTGCCTTCGCAACAAGCGTAGAACGTTTGATGATTAACCAAACAAACCCCGATCCAGCGTTGGGTGATGATCGCTCCGTCTTCATGGACGGTGAAAATGCACATCCATTCTTGACTGATCCTGTCGTTTACCAAGCATTATCAATGGCCATTGACCGCAATATTTTAGTTCAAACTGGCTATGGTGCTGCCGGTCGAGCAACTTGTAATGTCATTCCAGGTCCTGCAGCTTTTGTTTCAACTGAAAATGACTCCTGCTTAACCCAAGATATTGCTGGTGCTAACGCGCTTCTTGATGAAGCAGGTTATCTTGATACGGATGGGGATGGTATTCGTGAAACACCTGATGGCATTCCGTTGATTATCCTCTATCAAACATCTACCAACTCAGTACGTCAAGGAACACAAGCATTTGTTAAACAAATGTGGGAACAGATTGGTGTAGAAACTGAACTACGCAATATTGATGCATCTGTCTTCTTCGGTGGTGATCCAGCTAGCCCGGACACCTACGGAAAGTTCTATGCTGATATCGAAATGTATACCAGTAGCGCTAGCGGTTTGGACTTCCAATCCTACTTAGGCAACTGGACCTCATCACAAGTTTCTGGCCCTGACAACAACTTCTTAGGAAGTAACGTTGCTCGTTGGACAAATGCTGAATTCGATGCGCTCCACGCTGAATTGGCAACAACTGGCGATCAAGAAAGACGTTCAGAAATTGTCAAAGAATTGAATGATCTTGTCATTCAAGGTGGCGGAATGATTCCGTTAATTTATCGCGGTAGCGTTTCTGCTCACGCAAACACTTTGTTGGGTGTTCGCATGAATCCTTGGGATTCTGAATTATGGAATGTAGCTGACTGGACACGTGCCGGTAACTAATATAATTAATTAGTTAAAGACCCTAAGGGTGAAGCTAAAGCTTCTTGCCCTTAGGGTCTATTTATCGCTCAACTCAAGCAGGTAATCATATGGCCCGATTCATCATTAGGCGAGTCTTACTCGCCATACCCACACTCTTATTTATAAGTTTTATTATTTTTGCAATTTTAGATTTGGCACCCAATGATCCGACTGGCAGTTTGCCACTTACCGTTCCGCCGGAAGTAAGGGAACAAATCCGTGAATCTCTAGGCTTTAATGATCCTTTTGGTATTCGTTATATAAAATGGCTTCGTCAGTTTTTTATTTTTGAGCCATTAAACGCACTTGAAACAGCTACAGGCATAACAATTGGGGATAGCGCAAACCGAACTCGAATATTATCTTGGCAAACAAGAAGCCCTGTCGTGGAAATCATTATTGAAAGACTCCCGCAAACGTTATGGGTTTTAGGAACCTCATTTATTTTAGGCATTTTAATCGCAGTACCTGTAGGCGTCCTTTCTGCTTACAAACAATATTCTCTTTTTGACCAAATCGGCACATTTGTCTCGATGGTTGGGTTTTCAATTCCAACATTTTTCCTTGGTTTGTTGATGATCATTGTTTTTAGTGTCGAGTTGGGGTGGTTCCCATCTTTTTATGACACGACACATAAAGTTACTGATTGGCCCAGTTTTGTGGTACAAGTCAGACAAATGATTATGCCAATATCTGTTTTGGCACTTTTTAATGCATCAAGTTTAAGCCGCTTCACCCGCTCAGCTGTATTGGATAACTTGAATCTAGATTATGTTCGAACGGCTCGTTCTAAGGGTGTTCGAGAAAATGCAGTGTTATTAATTCATGTATTGCGCAACAGCTTGATTCCTGTTGTGACACTGATTGCTATTCAAATACCGGGTATTTTTGCGGGTGCCGTAATTACAGAACAGATTTTTAGAGTAAATGGATTAGGTCAGCTTTTGATTACTTCTATTCAAGGGGCCGATATTCCAACTGTTCAAACTTTAACGTTTATTTTTGCTTTCCTCATTGTGGTATTTAATTTAGTAGCTGACATCGTATATGGGATATTAGATCCTAGAATTCGGTATGACTAAAGGTTTTTAAATTATGGCGACTATTACACCAAATCAAAGTTTTGAAAATGATTCTGCCGAACAACAAGAGTATCGCTCCCTGTGGGGCGATGTGTGGCGACAATTTAGAAGGCACAAAGGGGCTGTTTTTGGCATGTCAGTTCTTTTGGCAATTGTTATTATTGTCTTGATTGGCCCTTTTATTTATACAGTTGATCCTGGCTTTTTAGATATTACAGCAACGAATCAAGGGCCGTCATTGACCCACCCACTTGGCACAGACAATCTTGGTCGAGACATGCTGGCGCAGGTCATGGCCGGAGGACGAATCTCGCTGGCAGTTGGCGTTACGGCGATGCTTATCTCGCTAACACTTGGAGTATCAATTGGGATTGGAGCGGGATATTTCCATTTTCTTGATGGGCCCTTAATGCGTTTGACTGATTTATTTTTTGCCCTGCCCGTTCTACCGTTGCTATTGGTAATCACTATGCTGTTTAGAGATGTGCTACGTGAGGCGTTTGGACCAGAAAGAGGGATTTTCATCTTGATTGTGAGTGTGATTGGTGCCACAAGCTGGATGCAAACGGCAAGGGTTGTAAGAGGTGAGGTATTGTCGGTGAAGGAACAAGAGTTTGTCACGGCCGCTACCAGTATTGGCACACGGCCGTTTCGCATTATCCTGCGCCACATCTTCCCCAATGTACTCAGCCCCGTGATGGTTGCAGCCGCACTTGGTATTGCAGCCGCCATTATTACCGAATCTGCCCTCTCTTTCTTGGGTTTAGGATTCCCATCTGACTTTCCAACCTGGGGACGTCTTTTGTTTGACGGCAAAGATTTTATTGCATTAACGCCTACACGAGTTATTTGGCCAGGCTTAGCCATTTCACTCACCGTACTCAGCGTCAACTTTATTGGTGATGGTCTCCGTGATGCGCTTGACCCACGTCTGCGTGGAAAATAAGTCACAGTTTGAGTAGTGAACAAGACGTTAGCTACAATATTTGCGTGGCTAAGCCTCGCTTTACTGTCCGGTATTGTTGCCATTCAACTTTACGGTTTTATTATCAGCGGTGGCTGGGCGCTTACCCAAAGCGAATCGTTTAATCGCTTTGGGTGGAACTCCTACACAATTGGCCTAATCAGCCGATTTGCTGTCCTTGTCGCTGGGATATTTTGGATTTTCTATATTTCCTTTATCGAATCGTTTATCCACCGCTGGCAAAAAGCAGAAAAACTTAAAGAAAAATTTTTAAAAACAGCTGGCTATCTTATTTTGTCAGCTGTTTTGTTGTATGGGCTGGGGTTTTTGGTAAATTTGGGATAGGGAATAAACCAATCTACTACAAAAATTTGGGGAGCAAAACAGGAAAAATAATGATTCAAGATGTTGTACAACTCGCAAATCAATTTATTTCAATCCCAACGGTCACATCATTAAGCAATTTGCCAATTATTGAGCATATTCAAACCATGCTTGAAGAGTCTGAATGGGAAATTGAACGAACAGATTACACGGACAGACATGGTGTGCGCAAGGGAAATATTGTCGCCAAAATTGGAGCCGGTGAAAGCGGACTGGCATTTTGTTCTCATGTAGACACAGTGCCAGGTCAAGAGCAAGATTGGCCGGCCTTTACGCCTGAAATTCGGGAGGGCAAGTTATACGGCCGTGGCAGTTGCGATATGAAAGGGCCCCTAGCAGCCACCTTAGTTGCAGCCTTAGCCATTGACCCTCAAACACTCAAAAAGCCAATCTACATGGTCATTACAGCTGATGAAGAGTGGGGGCTTGAAGGTGCAAAATATCTTGCGCAACATTCAGTGATGCTTAAAAATGAGCACATTCGCTATGGCGTTATTGCAGAGCCGACCTGTATGGTGCCCGTATACTCCCATAAAGGTTTTTGTTCAATCAACGTCATGGCAAAAGGCAAAGCGGCGCACTCGAGCACCGGATTAGGGATATCGGCCCTAATGAAGGCAACCCCGTTTATGAACGATTTAGTTGAAATTGATCAATTAATACAAACGGATAGCTCCTTTTTAAATCCACTTTATACCCCACCTCACCACACAATTAATTTCATCGTTGATACCGGTGAAGCAGCCACAAACGTCACTGCGCCGTTTGCAAATGTCAAAATCTC
>JBCCFD010000352.1:0-8686 GCA_039029915.1 Chloroflexota bacterium | reverse complement strand
TCTCATCGTCTGCCTCCAAAGGCTGGGTAGCTATAAATGAGAGGGAGAAGAGTCCGATTAAAAGTAAAGTGAAAAAGAGCAAATTAAATCTATTTTGAATAATCATTTTTATGTTCCTTAATTTGAAACAACCCGAAGGGTTTTAGGGTCTTGCTGCTTTTGGGCATGCTAAACCCTTCGGGTTGGGATGTTGGGTTAGCTAGTATTTCGCACCAGAAGCTCGTACAAGGTTTTAGGTTGGCGAAATATTCAGCAGTTTTCCGGTTAGTTTACATAATTTCCTCGGTGCAGTTTTCCGAAACTGCACTAGTGGTGCGCCAAACAAATATTGACGGGTAAGTTTGGCGCACCTTCGAGTAGTCCTAGTTATCGTGTTGCCTAGCAAAAGAAGTTTGGTGGACTACTAGGGTAGAATAGAACCGACTTGGTCACCCGGTTCTGGGACACCGGCGGCCCCGTCTTTGCCTTGATACCAATTTTGAAAGTCTGGTTGCGAGACGCCGTCGCTGTTGCTTGAGAAGACGAAGACAGAGCCTACATCTTGGACTTCAAGTTCTTGTGGGTCATCTTCAATGGCGCTGCTGACCAGTTCTGGGTAGCCATCACCATTTGTGTCAACGGCCGTTACCGCATACCCAAATCGATCAAGATGTTCTGGAAGGCCCCCATCGTAGATGAGCTCATCACTTATGGTTGTGGGGCCCGTTTCATCGCTGTAGAAGATATGGACTGCGCCAATCAGCACGCCACCCAAATCTTCAAATGGGACGCCGACGGCCAAGTCATCAAAACCATCATTGTTAAAATCAGCGGCGGTTAAACTCCTGCCAAACAGTTCATAGTCGATGGGGGTACCGGCTGCACCTGGGCTGGCTTGAGAAAAAATAGGGGGGCTGGTAGTGGTGTCTAAACCGCTTTCAGACCCAAAGACAATGTTGACCGCCCCCGCGTTTTGGATGGCAGAAGCGCCACCGCCGTGGGTTTCATAAGGCGTGCCGATGGCTAGGTCGTCGATGTCGTCCCCATTAAAGTCGCCTGCTGCCAGCGTCGATCCAAACCTGTCCCCTAGCTCCATCAGATTGTCGATTCCTGGAGAGTCAGCCTGAATGTTTTGGGCGTTAGTGCCTGTCGTGCTGTGATAGAGGCCGGTGCCACTTGTGCCATAAAAAATATGGACGCTTCCGGCATTAGCGGTCGATTCGCTGGTATCTTCATTGGGGCTGCTCACCGCGAGATCATCGACACCGTCCCCATTAAAGTCACCTGCGACTAACGTACGACCAAAACCATCATCTTCTTCGGCTACCATACCTTCAATGTCGATATCATCTTGGGTTAAAATTTCATCACCAGCACCGGTGAGACCGTTCGCAGAGCCGTAGATAATGTTGACAGCCCCAGCTTCTTCTTCGTCACCGACGGATTCTTCTGGGACACCAACAGCGAGGTCATCATTACCATCGTTATTGAAATCGCCAACCGCGAGGGTTTGGCCAAAGCCGTCACTGTCTTGAGGTTGTCCAGCAATGCTGATATGGCCTTGTGACCACGTTTGGGTGTTTTCAACTGTGAGTCCGTCAGCCGATCCGTAAAGCACCTGAACCACGCCGGCTCCTTCGATCCCATCGACCAATGAGCCAGGTACGCCGATAGCTACGTCGTCAAAGTCGTCGTTATTGAAGTCGCCTAAACCAATGGCACTACCAAAGCGATCGTATGCATCAACGGCCGTATCATCCAGCCCATCAACGCCTCGATACCACATCTGGTCATTCACTACTGCATTGGCCGACCAGGCAACAAGCCCATTTTCCGTGCCGTAAATGACGTGAACTGCACCACCATCGAGGTAGGTTATACCTTGTTCAATATCTTCATTTGGGTTCCCCATGACTAGGTCACCATAGCCATCTCCGTTGAAATCAGGAAATACATCAGGTTGATCATCCGTGTCGGGGTCAGGGTCTGAGCACGAAAGGGTGGGAATTGCTCCTTCGCTCCCGCCGCCTTCAACTGGCTGGTCGGTGTCCGCATTGTTCAGCATGATGGGGAGAAACAGCGTGTAGCAGGAGCCGCTGTCACCTTCCGTTACGGTCGTATCTGCACGTACCGGTTTGATAGTAGAATCAACGGCCGTAAAACGAATAAAAATAAGTCCAAACAATAAAATAGATAGATATAAACTTGATTGATAAAATAGCTTTTTCATTAAATAAACCTCTTGTTTTGTGTCATTGATAGCAGTTGTTTGTTTTGAAAACTAACGCTCAATGACGTTAAACATTTTGAATAAATTCTTTATCATGATTGGATGGGTCTGTGCTCAATCCAGAATCATGGAAAGTAACAATGGTGGCTACGCCGTGTCTGATGACAAAGTTGCTGGGTAAGATGCTTGTTTCATCGTGTCAGCTAGCACGGTGTAGACGGTTGCCCACGCTTCTTCGACGGCGGGGGTAAACGCTTCGCCTAATCCCTGCGCTAATGTCCAGAGCAACGCCGCACCGACTGTGTCGTAATCTTCAGGCTGAACCCCGTAGCGCACGTGCCGCCGTCCCAATTGCTCAATCGTGGGCACAATCGTTTCGAGGTGGTCGAGGTGAGCTACCGCTACGCCGAGTGTCTGCATTAATTTTTTGCCTTGCTCATCTATGTTGTGGTGAAAAAGTGAGCGTGTGTGCGGTGCGATTTCAAAGAGGCGGCTGTAGAATAAGGTTGCTGCTTGCTCGGCAATCGGTCCGACCATGGCAAATGTTTCGCGAACGTGTTGTTTTTGTTGGGGTGTCATATCAATTTCTCCTTGTCGTTGAAGTGATTCCCATTATTGACATGGAGCGTTCCAAGAACGTCTCAAGATGAAACGAAATCGTCTCAACATTTTGGGTATAATGGGTAAATGAGTCGATTGCATTTGCGCTTGTTGGGTGGCTTTCAGGCTAGCCTCGACGCAATCCCATTGGATGATTTTCCAACTGACAAGGTGAGGGCGTTGCTGGTTTATCTAGCTATAGAACCTGGTCGTCCGCATATGCGCACTAAATTGGCGACGCTGTTGTGGGGAGAATGGGATGAAAAATCGGCGCGTTCCAATTTGCGCAAATCTCTCTATCGGTTGAAAAAGGTATTGGGCGATGCGGCCGATTCAGTGTTAACGATTACGCGGAGCAGCGTGCAGTTAGAGGTAGATGCGGTCGAAATTGACTTGCACCATTTCACCCGACTCATTAACAGCGAGCGCCTCGCCGATTTGGCAGAAGCAGCCAACCTCTATCAAGGCGACTTGCTAACGGGTATGACCTTGCCAGACGCCCCCGCCTTTAACGAATGGCTCATCGCGCAGCGGGAGCGATTGCATCAACAGGCGTTGACCCTGTTCTATCAAGTGGGGGAACTCCATTTGGCAAATGGAGAATATGATGCGGCTCAGACGGCAGCACTGCGGCAATTGGCTTTGGAGGCGTGGCACGAGGGGGCGCATCGTCAATTGATGCGACTGTTTGATGCACAGGGGCAACGGGCGGCAGCCTTGGCGCAGTACGACCAATGTGTCACCGTTTTGGAGGAGGAGTTAGGCGCTACCCCATCGGCCGAAACGGAAGAACTGCTTGCCGCTATCCGTGGGGAGCAACTGCTAACCACTCATCTACACAATTTTACGGCCGTTGCCACGCCGTTTGTTGGTCGTGAAGCTGACATCAATCGAGTGATAGCACGGCTCAGTTCGGCTGATGCACGGCTCATCACGCTAATTGGTCCTGGTGGCATCGGAAAAACGCGCTTAGCCATAGAAGCTGTGCGGCGTAGCATGGGTAATCGAAGCGCCTATTTCTTACCCTTGAACACCGTCATCACCGAAGACGGCATTTGGCAAGTGTTGATGGAGCAATTGGAACTGAAACCAAGCCCACACATCTCGTCAACTGAGATAGTTATTCGTTTTCTGCGTGCGCGCGCGCCGCTGCTTGTTTTCGATAACTACGAACAGCTTTTGCCGAACACAAGCTGTATTGAGCGATTGCTAGCCGATGTGCCAGACGTACATATTTTGGTGACCAGTCGTGCCCCGCTTAATTTGCGTGCCGAGTGGCGCCTGCCTCTGGATGGGTTAGATTTGCCGCTAGATGAGGAAATTGGTGAATTGGACATTGGGGATTTTGCAGCGGTGGAGTTGTTGGTGAAGACGGGGCAGCAGATGCGGCCTGATTTTGAGATTTCGTCTGAAAACACCCCCCACCTCATCCGCATCTGCCGCGCACTGGCTGGCATGCCGTTGGCTTTAGAGATGGCTGGAAGCTGGTTTAACCTGTTTACGGCAAGGCAATTGGCCGACCAGATTGAGCAAAACCTCGATTTTCTGGTAGCGACGCGCAGCGATATGCCCGAACGACATCGTAGCTTGCGGGCGATTTTTGACTATGCACAGACGCAGTTGAATTCGGCCGAACGCAACCTGCTATCACAATTGACACTCTTTCACGGCAGCTTTTCGATGGACGCTATCATTGCAATTTTGTCAGCATCGCCATTAACAATCGTCAAACTGATCGACCATGCGTTGCTGCAACGGCGCGGCAATAATCGTTTTGGCCTGCACCCTGTTTTGGACGCTTTCTTGCGCGATGATGTTGGGAAGTCGGCTGAAATGAATGCTCAAGAACACAAAGCGACACGTAGGCGACACAGCCACTTTTATCTCACGCAATTAAGTGAACAAGGGCAAATGTCCAGCGGCACTTTTGCCGTGATTCGCCGAGACTTAGACAACATCCGCACTGCTTGGCACAACGCGATCGAGTGGCAAGATAGTAATTTGATTGGTGTTTCAATTCGAGCGCTCGCTGAGCTCTATATGCAACTTGGGTATCTGAAAGAGGCTGTTGGCATGTTTGATGCAGTCAATCTGGAGTCAGGTAACCTACGCACACAGGCACAATTAGAACAAGCGAAATTTCTTACCCAATCTGGCCAGCTTAGCCGCTCAATTGACCTATATGAAGCGATTATTGATGAAAACGAGAACTTGGAGCTCGTCATTGAAGCACGCAGCTTGTTGGGACTTGCCTATGGGGTAATGAACAAGCACAAGTCGGCTATGTCACAAGGGAAAGAGGTGCTGGCATTTGCCCGACTTCACAGCGAGCAATTACTAGAAAGTAAAGCGTTACTCATAATCGCCAGCATTCATTGGCGAATGGCACAATTAGAGTTAGCACAAAATGCTTTTGAAGAAGCGCTGGCCATTGCACAAATGGTTGATGATCGCGAGACTATCACCAAAATTACTGCTGGACTGGCTCTTGCATACATGGAATTGGCCGAATTTGAAAAAGCGCTTGTGATTGCTCAAGAGGGACTCACGCTTGAAGAAGCGGCTGGGAACCTAGAGGGCATTTTGTTACATAATCTTTCGATTGGTTTGATCAAGATATATTTGGGTCAATTCTCATCTGGTATAGAGAAACTACAAATGTCCTTACAAATAGCGGAGGAGAGTGAGATGCCACAGTATGAAGGGTATGGGTTGTACTTTATGTCGGAAATTCACTTGCTTCTAGGCGCAACGGACCAAGCTGAGGATTTTGCCAACCGCTCACTTACGATTATGAATCTACTTCAGCTACCTCAATTTATTTGCCTAAATCTCAACATGCTGGCTCAAGTTCAGTTGCGGCAAGACAACAACTCTCAGGCAAAGCGACTGCTGGAAGAGGGGATGCAGATTGCAGATGAGAATGAATTGCCACGGGTGCAAGCACAATTACTGACAACGCTGGGCGAGCTTGCACTGGCTGAAAACAATCACGACCTTGCGGGTCAATTATTGACAGACGCAATGGCGATATTACAAAATTCCCAACTACGTGTTTACATGCCGCGCACAAAAATGCTGTTGGCTCGCTGCTAGAATGCGCCGCTAATTGGTTGTCCTCAATTTGCCTGTGCAAATCGCTCACTTAATTGTGGACAGTCTTCTAGTAATCTTTGCCCATAGGGTACAGTACATACTGGATAACTTTTAAAACACGCTCTTAGTTCGTTGATAGCGTAAGTGTGACCGCTTCTGCCACGCCAGATATATTATTAGATGCAACGACAATATCTGCGATATCTTTAATTAGCTTCGGGGAATTTTTAACTGCCACACCGATTCCAGCCGCTTGAATCATGGTTAAATCATTTTCCGCATTGCCGATGGCCATCACGTTTTCAAGGGGTAGATTCATCTCAGAGGCGAGCCATTTTAAGCTATGCCCTTTGGAGGTATTCGGGGGCATGATTTCAACCATTTCTGGTTGGGTGATGAGGACGCTAGCTAAGTCACCCATATGTTTAGCTAGCAACGGACGTATTTTCTGAACCCGCGCGGGATCATCAAAGATAATAATTTTGTGAATCGCCGGCGCCAGTAGCGACGGCACGACAATCGGTGCTGGCTCATCATAAGACAAAATAATATCCGTCTTCTCATCCCTCTCAAGAGTAAGAATTTGTGTGTCAGTGAAGGCAACAAACGATAGTCCGTGCTCCGTCGCAAAAGGTAAAAACCGCTCAAGCACCGATACCTTTAAAAATTCACCAAACAGCACCTTGCCCTGAGCGTCACAAACGCTCAAGCCTTGAATAAAAATTCCCGGTGAATTCAATTGCAGCCGCTCTATTAACCATTTACAGGAATGCCGCATGCGGCCGGTTGCCAAACTCACTTGGATGTTAGCCGCCAATGCTTTTTGAATTGCTTGCTCGTTTTGAACAGAGAGTTGATGTTGATCATCTAACAGCGTACCGTCAACATCGATAGCAATGAGTTTGATATTCATACTGCTCCATTTTAATTGGAAAAGATTGCCAACCTTCAAACGCTACGATTCAACGCGAGTTTTGCGATAGGCATCTTTGAGCTTTAGTTTATATTCCTTATGCCCAATTACAAGACTAAATAGGGTCAAAGTCATAGTCAATGAATGACTAGCATATTATAGTTTAAGTAATAAATTTGATAGAATTCCCTTGTTCCAGCACGAAGTATAGTTAATCAACTACATTTAATTAGAATTGGCTCATAGGATGATATTTACTGATTAGGCTAAGTTATGTAAACCTCGTAAGATATCTAACTTTTATCAATTTTTGGAGGAAAAATGAACGGATTAAACGAACTTGTCTTTGCGGTTACACAACATGCAGATCTATTGCAGCAGATTCTTGCTAATCCATCACTCATTGCTGATTATGCCAAGTTGAGTAATGATCAAATGGAAGCTTTTCTTCAAATTGTAAATGACCAAGCTCTCCTTGAGCATTTGCAAAATGTGTCTGCTGAAAACACGAGTAAAATATTTTGGACAAAGCCCTGGGGATAAGGTCCTTAAACCGGCTTGGCATTTAAATGAATGAGGGATTTTTTAGCGAAATTAAACTTGATAATTTAGCTGAAGCTACAGAAGATGTCCGTGATAGCTATGCCACTATTTTAACCTATAGTTGCTATTATGGATTGGGTGCCACAAATGATAGCATTTTGATTTTGGCAAATGTGGCTGATCTAATTACCAGAGTTCTAAAATTGTTTGACGATGTCATCGATAATGATATTGATGTTGCTTATTGGCACGCCCGATCAAAATATATCAATACGGATGATAAGGTTAGGGGAAGCCTTGTTAATCTGGGTACAGTGCTTTTTGCGAAGGCAGGCGAGCTGTTATCCAATCTTCATCATCGGGACTTTATTCCACCTCAAGTTGTGGCAAAAATTCAAGGTGAAACATTCAAAAATATTGTTCCAGTAGTTGAAGGTCAACAAGCAAGCATCCTTGTTGAAAACCCAACTTTGGAATCGGCCGTGCAAATAGCTGAGATGAAATCAGGTTGCTTTTATGGATTAGTTTGCTGGAATGCAGCTTATTTTGCAAAATTTGATGAAGACTTGGCTCACAAATTTTTTGAATTTGGGAAACTTTTTGGCATGATTGTGCAAATTGCAAATGATATGAGCGATATTTGGTCCCATGAAGGAAACCCCAGTGATTTGAAACAAGGTGTATGGTCTTTGCCAATTGCATATTCAATGTCTGTTCTTGCTGCAGAGGAACGAACGATTTTAGAATCAAGCTTATTTGCTGCTAGAAATTCTGAGGAGGCAGAAAAAAAAGCAAGAGATATGCTTATAAAGTCAGGTGCCTTTGTTTACTGGCAAATAGAAAATCAAGTGCGGATTAATAGAGCCAAAACGATGTTGAAAACTTTGATTCCAAATGGAAAAGAGCGCGAGAAATTAATTCATCTTATGGAAAGATTAATTACAGTGACTCCAAAATGAGAAATTATTGGAAATTTAAATTAAAATTTATTTTTTCTTCAACTGTTGTAATAGTAAATCTATTGCTGGAGAAATACGATGAAGCCATTCAGAATCTCAAGCAATGCATCGACATCGTGGACCGTATTGGCCGCGAAAAGAAGGCAGCTGTATCAGCGTATTTTTATCTCGGAACGATATATCAGACACTGGAACAGTACAATGATGCAGTGTATTACAGTAAGAAATGCATCGACATGGCACAGGAAACTGGTAAGAAAAAATTTGAAGCACAGGCGTGTTACCATCTAGGAGAGATATATCAGACACTGGAACAATACAATGATGCATTGTATTACGGTAAGAAATGCATCGACATGGCACGGG
>JBCCFD010000351.1:0-8692 GCA_039029915.1 Chloroflexota bacterium | reverse complement strand
GTTGCGCAAATAGCCAATAAACGAAAAGTCTGGAACCAAAACAAGCAGCAGGAACATGAGCCAATTTGCTCCTAGCTGATGGTACAAGAATACGGCCGTTATCATCACCGCAATGCCTTCGATATGAAGCAAGATTCGGGGCAGGCTGTTTTTATTTTGGGGCTGTTCAAATGTAAGTGAAGGGGGCATATCAAATCTCCTTGAAGACTAATGGTGTTAACTTTCAAGACTAATAATATTAGCTTTCGCCAGCGCTGTCAACCCCCCTCATCAAAAAACGACCTTTCGGCCGCTTTAATGTTCTGCTTTCAAAATGATTAAAAAATAAAGATATCAGCAGTGCCGCCGGTTTCCTGACGGCACGACGCTGGCACAGCGAGACGCCAGCCAGAGCAGGCAAAACCTCATTCTTGTTTACTGAAAAATTTAGAGATTGAATTGAATTTGAGGAGGGGTGAGCCGTAGTAAAAAAATGTCCACAGATTACGCCGATTTTACAGATAAAAGACTGTATAAATTTTGGTAATCTGTGGAACGAATTGCTTGAATTTCAGATTTGTGTCTGAGAGCTTAAGTGACACGAAGTTTGTCGCCACCGTTTTATTCTAAGCAGGAACTTCGTTTCACTTAACCCCCGGGGCTATTGGTCAGATTCTGGTTCAAAATCAAGTGCCGCTGAGTTGATGCAGAAGCGCATCCCAGTTTTGTCTTGCGGGCCGTCTGGAAAAACGTGTCCCAGATGCCCACCACATTTAGCACAATTTATTTCGGTGCGAACCATGCCGTAGCTTCGGTCTTCATGGAGCTCGACATTTCCTTTGTCTAACACGTCCCAAAAGCTGGGCCAGCCGGAGCCAGAGTGAAATTTGGTGTCAGAAGAGAATAAAGGGGCTCTACAACCGGCACACACGTAAGTGCCGTCATCTTCAGTATCCACGTATTCGCCAGTAAACGGCCGTTCTGTGCCGGATTGTCTTAAAATATGGTACTGCTCAGGGGTGAGTAGCTCGCGCCACTCTGCGTCAGTTCGATTTATCTTTTCCATAATTCAAGTTTAAAACAGAGACCTTAAAAGTCAATAACAGAGAGATTACGGTTTGGTTGTTGTCAAAGCTTGAGAATGTATTGGAAGGTAAAGTGTTCCGAAGTTTCTAGTTTGAAAATCTTGCTAGACAAAAGCTTCGGAACCTCCAGGAAACGAAGTTTCTAGCCTTCGTTTGATTCAAAGCAGGTTCTTCGTTTCATTCATCTTACTCGGTTGCCAAAAATGCAAAAGCGTCGTTTCCAAGCTCATCCATCATACAGGCAAGGCTATGGGGGCACGGAGAATCGTAGTAGATAAATGAGCGCCCCGTTTGCTCGAGATGGGGCTTGAAACGATCGCCAAAGTCACGGGTGGCCGGCATTTGTCCAACGACGATAAAAAGATCGGGATCGTTTGCATTGACCTGCTCAGTTAAGGCCCAAGGTGACCATTGTTTAAAGGTGGCTTCAGTGGCGAACATTTTGCTGGCGATGGCGGCGCGATTGGTGGAGAGGGTTTGCCAATTGTGAATAGCGCCGTCCCAGACGATGAGCTTTTGGAATAGCTCAGGATGTAAGAAGCCATTGTTCAGCGTGCCGAAGCCACCCATTGAGAAGCCCTGCAGGTAACGGCCGTTTCTCTTACCAATAGTTCTGTAAGTTTTATCCACATGTGGAATGAGGTCTTGAATCAGGGCAGTTGATTGTAAGAACCGGCCGTCGTGACTATCGGACCACATTCGGTTGCCGTCGGGGTCGAAGGGGCATACGATGATCATGGGCTCAATGATGCCCTGGGAAACGGCCGTTTCTATCTGTGACCCAATCATTTGACACTCCTGCTCAAGCCAAGACTGTCTCAAAAAAGCACCATGAAGATGATACAAAACAGCATATTCTTGCAGGCTATCGTTATACCCTTTAGGAAAATAAATATAGTAGGTTTGAGGGCCAGCCTGTCCTCCAGCCAACGTCATTTCTTGCACATTCCCTTCGCTAGCAATTTCATCTGGGCTAAGGGTTGGCAAAATGAGGTGAAACGGCAGGCGGGTCCAAAAAACCCAAATCAGCGTCATGGTAATCACAAGAAAAACAGCCAGTCCGACTAAAAGATTTAGGTTTTTGATTGCTACACCTTTCTTTGAACCAGATTATAATAAGCACGCTCTGAAATGTTGCCAAACTGGGCCGCACTTTCTTGGAAAGAGCGGAACGATTCAAACACACGCATCGCTAGAGGATCGCTTTCTGCTAATTCAATAATGACCTCTTCAGCCGCCACCTGAAGTAAATTCAACACATCTTGGGGAAACTGTCTTAAAAGCACGCCGCGCGTCTCTATAAGTTCCTTGAGAGCACTGTTATTATTTCCCTCAAACTGCGAAAGCATCCATACGTTTTGAGCCATTGTGGCCATGCGAATAATATTTTGAAGTTCGGGAGTTAATGATGCAAACGCTTGTCGATTGATAATCAGTTCTAAAACGGTGCCCGGTTCGTGCCACCCGGGGAAATAGTAAAACTTAGCAACTTTATACAACCCCATGACTAAATCATGATAGGGGCCAACCCATTCTGCGGCATCAATAAACCCTCGCTCTAGGCGAGTATAAATATCGCTGGCAAATGCCAATTCAGGGACGCCGCCTACCTTGGCGAGCGTGCTGCCGCCCAAGCCTGGGATCCGCATTTTTAAGTTGGCAAAATCTTCGATAGTGTTAATTTCTTTGTTAAACCAGCCACCCATCTGCACCCCGCTATTTCCAGCTGGAATAGGAATTAGGTTGAAATCTTCATATACCTGTTCCCATAGAGAAAGGCCGTTGCTAGCATAAAACCAGCCATACATTTGTTGCGCATTCATCCCAAACGGGACGGTGGTAAAGAATGGTGCGGCGGGGATGCGGTCTGCCCAATAGTAGCTGGCCCCGTGCCCCATTTCAGCCTCACCGTTCATGACGGCATCGAAGGTACTGAAGGCGGGGACGAGTTCGCCGGCCCCATATACCTCAATTTCTAATTGCCCCAGGGACATTGTTCTAATCTGTTCTGCCATTGTGCGAACGCCATCCATAAAGATGGGCAACGTGGCTGGCCAAGTTGTGACCATGCGCCAGCGAATTTGTTGATTGAGGTTAATGTTTACAGGGTCAAGGGCTGGCTGAGCTGGTGGCGGGGTGACGGTATTGGTTTGGCGGGTGGGGGAAGTTGCTTCCGTGGGGGGTGTTTCATCGGAACTGCAGGCATTGGCGAGTAAAGTAGTTGTGCTAGCAACGGCCGTTGCTGACCCTTTTTTCAGAAACTCTCTGCGATTGATTTTTTTTTGCATAGTTGCTTACCCTTTCTCTTGGGTCGTTTGCGAAACTTTCCCAAAAGGAATACAGTTTAAATTGATGACACACCAGCAAAGAATTTTAATCGTTGACGATGAGCCAGGTATTCGCAAAGTCCTAGAACGGTATCTTTTGCGTGAGGGCTTTTTAGTGGAAATGGCCGAAAATGGCAAACAAGCCCTAGAGATCATTGATCAAGTGACGCCTGATCTCATCATATTAGATTTAATTATGCCCGCTTTGGATGGCTTAGAAATGACGCGTCGTCTGCGAGCGAAGTCGGAAATCCCCATCATTATGTTAACTTCAAAGGATGAAGAGTCTGACAAGCTGGCCGGTTTAGAAGTTGGGGCCGATGATTATGTGACGAAGCCATTTAGCGTTAAAGAGGTTGTTGCCCGTGTTAAAACAGTGCTGCGCCGAGCTGGCAAAACGAATCAGGCTGCCACCCAGCCGTTTCATGTATCGGTGGGGGCGTTGACAATTGATGAGGCGACTCGGACGATTTTGTTAAATGAGCAACCGGTTAAGGTAAGCGCAAAGCAGTTTGATTTGCTATTGTTTTTAGCACAGCATCCAGGGCAAGTGTTTAGCCGTGAGCATCTTTTAAATAAAATTTGGGGATATGATTATGTGGGAAACGGCCGTATTGTGGATGTACACATTCGTCGGCTGCGAGAAAAAGTAGAGCCTGATAGCGCAGCCCCCAAATATTTACTAACTGAGTGGAGCGTCGGCTATAAATTCACAAATGAGGTTCTTTAGGCGAGAGTTTCCTCCTTTGCAGATGGTAACGTAAAACTAAACATACACCCCTGGCCCGGTTTACCTGAACTTTCCAAAGAAACTTCCCCACCCAGCTTTTCCACAATTCTTTGCACAATTGATAAGCCTAGGCCATATCCCCCTTCCACATGACTGCGGCTCAGCTGCACAAAGGGTAAAAATAGCTTCGCTTGCTCATCGCTTGATAAACCATCCCCATTGTCTCGAATCCAAAACCGAATCATGCCGTTCTCCAAAATAGTCGAGCCTAATTCAATTTTGGGCGGCCGCCCCCCGTATTTGATGGCATTGGTGATGTAATTCGTCCATACTTCTTCAACCCACGGACTGTATCCCATCGGGATGGGCCATTCGGCAGGAATTGAAATCTCTGCCTCAAATTCTTCGATCATTAATTTTAAAGTCCCTTGTACCTCAGCCAGGATGGTTGGCATGTCAAGTGGATGGAGCGCAACGTCAAGATGACGCATTTTGGCTAAAAGCAATAACTCTTTCACGATAGCGCTGAGCTTGTGCCCATTTCGAGAGATTATTTCGCTGGCTTCCTTTAAATCCTCTTCCGTTGACCAAGGCTCACCCAGCAGTTCGGCATATGCCATAATAATGCTTAATGGGTTCTGAAAATCATGGGCAACGGTGTGTGAAAAAGCATCAAGTTCTGCGATAAGCTTGCCTCGTTCTGCTAATTCACGTTGCGCCACGCCGTACAGTTTGGCGTTTTCGAGAGCGACCCCCACTTGATTCGCTAATGATCGTAACAGGTTGGCATCACTATCATCTAGGGCAGCTACTTCGTCCTCTTGAACGTCCAATACGCCCACGACCTGCTCATGAATAATGATGGGTACGCCAATTTCTGATTGCGTGTTAGGGCGTAATGGATCGGGCATCCAATTTTCTGCTTCTGAAACATTATCTACAATCACAAATTCACCCGTCACGGCAGCATGAACAATCAGACTATGAGAGGTCGTTAATGGTAGAATAGCTAATTCCTCGTCAACTTCTTGGCAATTGGGCCGACCTGCTCCAGCTTTGAGGATTAAGTTCTCTTGCGCTTCATCGAGTATATAAACTTGAGCATGATAATACCCAAGCTGTTCCTTCACCTGATTGACCAACTCATTTAATAACTGATCGATGTCAAGAATAGCGTTTAAACGTTCACTTAGGGTAGCCACCGTTTCTAGGCGACGGGTTCGGGCAACGACGCGCTGCTCTAAGGTTTCATTGATTTGACGCTGCCGAGCTAGCTCATTGGCTTGGGCCCGGGTTTGAAGCTGCACAAAAATGAGGATAAGCCCCACTAAGCTCATGGCATAAAGGCTAAACGCCCACCATGTGCGCCAAGGCGGTGGGTGAATGATGAGATCAACGGCCGTTCCTGTCTCGTTCCAAATACCGTCGTTGTTAGACCCAATCACCCGAAAGGTGTAGTTTCCTGGGTTTAGATTCGTGTAGGTCACTGAACGCTGTTCCGCATCCGTGAAAATCCAGCCTGGATCAAACCCCTCTAGTTGATATGCATAAAGGTTCTCAGCAGAGGCGATAAAATCTAAGGCAGCAAATTCAAAGGTGAACTGTGATTCTTGATGAGAAAGCTCGATGGTTTGGAGAGATGCAATGTGCTGGGGAAGCTGGAAACGGCCGTTGTTGGTTTCAAAAGAAGTCACAACGAGCGGTGGTTGATGAGAATTATTTGTAATCTGAGCGGGGTTAAACAAAGTCAAGCCAGTTTCATCCCCAAACACAAGTGTCCCATTTGACAATTTGAAGCTAGCACGTTGGTTAAATGCTAACGATGTTAAACCATCTTGGACCCCAAAATTTTGAAAGAATTGCTCAGATTGGTTGAAGCGAGCTAAACCTTGATCGGTACTAATCCACAAATTGGGTGGAATCATCTCATCTTCCAAAATCCCGTGAATGATGCCGCTGGGTAAACCTTGGTCAGTTGAAAAATGGGTAAATGTTTCTGTTTCAGGATTATAGCGATTTAATCCGCCGCCCTGCGTTCCCGTCCATAATGTGCCAATATGATCAATAAAGACGACATTTATTTGGTTGCTACTTAAACTTTGAGGCTCATTGGGATCATGAACAAAATGGGTAAACATTTCAGTTTCTAAATTTAATCGATTAAGCCCCCCTCCGTTTGTGCCAATCCAAAGAAAGCCCTGTCCATCATCAACGATTGTGCGGACAAAATCATTATTTAACCCATCAGATTCGTAAAGGTCGTGCGAGAATTGGGTGAAAGAGTCGGTTGATGGTTCATAGCGATTGAATCCACCCCCATTTGTGCCAATCCAAAGCGAGCCGAAGGTGTCTTCATAAATGACTGTTACATCTTCATGACTTAAACTGTCTGTGTTGTAGGGTAATGGCTCAAAGGTAACAAGCTGACCAGACGTGCTGTCTATTCGATTTAAGCCACTAGTGGTGCCAATCCAAAGATGCCCTGAATCATCTTTATGAATGGCGTTTACAGGGTTTTCTGGGATAGCAAGCTCATTCTGAAACTGGGTTGAATAAGAGACCAGCTTACTTTCAGCGAGATCAAATTGGTGTAAACCGCCAACACTCCCAATTAACAATGTGCCATCTTTAACTTCCGTTATGGCACGAACATTATTGTTTTGAGCTTGGTTTAAATCAGTGATTGGATATTGAAAATGATTGAATCGTTTGGTTGTTTGGTAGGAGGTTGTGACACCACCATCCCACGTGCCGATCCACAGCAAACCCCCTCGATCTTCATAAATAACCCGAACCCGATTGCTGCTTAATGCGAGCGCATCCCCCGGCAGGTTTTGATAATGAGTAAAAGTCTCATTTGTTGGATCAAACTGGTCGAGCCCGCCATCCCAAGTTCCGATCCAAATCACACCCTGCTGATCTTCAAAAATCGCCCGAACGTCATTTGAGCTTATTGAGTTTGAAAGGTTGGGGTTATTTTGATAAACGGTAAACTGCTCACGCTTCGGGTCAAATTTATTGAGCCCCCCATCCCACGTGCCGATCCAAATTTGCTCATGCTGATCTGCATGGATCGATAAAATGCGATTATTGCTTATCGAATTAACCGTATTTGGGTCATTTTTGAAAATGGTAAACTGTTCGCTGCTTGGGTCAAATTTATTGAGCCCGCCATCCCACGTGCCAATCCATAGGATGCCATATTGATCTTCATGAATGGCAAGAATGCGATTATTGCTTAGGCTGTTTGAATTAGAAGGGTTGTGGCGGAAATTTGTGAACTGCTGCGTTGCTCGATCAAATTTATCAAGCCCACCCCCATCTGTGCCTATCCAGAGCATGCCCGCTTTATCTTCATGAATCGTCCAAATAATATTCGACGACAAACTCTGAGGCGTGTTATCGTGTCGATAGATTGTGAAATTTTCTGTGTTTGGATCAAATCGGTTCAAACCATCATTGGTGCCAATCCAAATCATGCCCTCTTGATCTTCGTATAAAGCCCAAATGGCATTGTCTGATAGGGAGTTGGAATTGTTTGGATCATGTCGATAAACTGTAAACTCGTACCCATCGAATCGATTCAGCCCATCTTGCGTCCCAAACCACATAAATCCTTTTTGGTCCTGAATAATGGCGTTGATCGAGTTATGCGATAAGCCGTGTTCTGTGGTGATGTGGGAAAAAACGATCGATTGATTTTGGCTTTGGGCGGGCGCGGGGAACAGCAAAAGCATGATCGTTGCTGCTAAAAGCAGGCTCTTTCTGATGATCTGTTGGTGGTGGGGTTTACGGCCGTTTCTTGTTCCAATCATGGTTTTCTTGCCTAAGAACGATTGTAACAATGGATGCGTGATGGCGGTAATTTATTTAAGTGGCCGGTTTTTACTATGGATAATTTTAGGGTAACTGCAATTTTTACAATGAGATAGGCGGGCATTCAATTTTGAATGCCCACCTGATTTGCTTATGTGTTCCGAAGTAGCTAAATTGAAAACCCTGTTAGATAAAAGCTTCGGAACCTCGAGGAAACGAAGTTTAAAGCTGTCTTTTTATTCAAAGGAGGAACTTCGTTTCACTTAATCAAGCTGGTTAATGGTGAACAGGGCTTCGTTCATTAGATAGGTAGCGGTCGCTGTGTCTATATAGCCTTGGGAATTTAAATCTACGATCTGTGAAATAAACCGTGCAAGAAGGTTGCCCGCACGACGTGTGTGACCTCGTTCGATTTGGTTGAGCGCTGTTTGTAAAAGGCCTTTGAGCTTGCTTGCTTTAGCTTGTGGAATAGTGCCATTATCTGCAAGCTCTTGAACGTCTGCTTGAAGAGATGTAATTTCTTCTTGAGGTGTCTTATATGTATCTAATTGCCATAGCTCCGTTCCAAGAATACCGTTGTTTGCGCTAAAAAACAGACTCGATCCAATTGAAACCAGTCGACTTGGATTTGAGCTATTGGCCCCTTCAAAGATATCAGCCTCTAATCTTGGCGTTGCATTTGGATAAGGAATTGACCATAGCTCACGCCCATATTCATCATCGTTGGCTGAAAAGTAAAGCCGATTGTCATGAAG
>JBCCFD010000350.1:0-8694 GCA_039029915.1 Chloroflexota bacterium | reverse complement strand
TCCAAGGGTAACAAGCGCAACAGTTCCGGAACGTCTTTTTGAACAAGCTGATCCTGAAGATTAATGGTGGCGGTAGAGATGACAACACGACGGCCGTTTTCGCTGGCCCAGAAAGCAGCCGGGATCAGGTAAGCCATACTTTTCCCAGTGCCGGTTCCCGCTTCCACCATCAAATGTGCCCCGTGATTGAGTGCTGAAACAACCGTTTCAAGCATTTCAACCTGCTGAGGACGATATTCAAATGCCTCGAACGCCTGATCAAAATTCCCGCCCGGTCGAATCATGGCCGAGACTAGATCAATATCAAGTTCGTTAGGACGCTCTTTGGGGGTTGGGGAACGGCCGTCTATTTTATCCGGCAAAAACAAGCGAGATAGGCGTCTTCTTTTAGGAGCCGCATCCCCATTTTCAAATAGCAATCGCGTCTTTTCAGCCAGAACATCTTCAAAAAAGACCGTTTCATCCCACCCCAAGCGCCTCCCCGCCTCAATAATCTCTTCAAGCTGATTGTAATCTAACGATAACGCTTTTTCTTTGAGGGCTAAAAATAACTCTATCGTTAATTCGGCGTCATCAAGAGCGCGGTGCGCCTGCTCTTCACCGATATTGGGCAGATTGAGATAAAAAGCCAGCGATTCAAGATTGTAGCGCCCCGCCTCGGGGTATAAGATTGTGGCGAGGGTCAGTGTGTCAACGTGATGATTCCCTAAAGCAAGACGCTCTTCACGCAAGAAACTAAGATCAAACCCCACATTATGCCCTACTAAAACATGGTCACCCAATTTCGGCCGTAGACGAGAGCGAATTGAAAACATCGTGGGCGCATCATTCACCATTTCAGGTGTAATGCCGGTGATACCCGTGATAAACTCTGGCACCTGACGTTCAGGATTCACCAGCGTTGAGTATTCGTCCAAGATATTAGCATCTTGAAACGTGATGGCCGCCACTTCAATAATCGCGTCCTTAACAGGACTCAAACCTGTCGTTTCGATATCAATTGCCACATACGTTGTTGACATAAATCACTTTCAGAGCGTACAAAACTTGTCTATTTCTAGTTATCCTCGAGCCTCAAGCTAATTATGATTAGCCCTATTTTATGGTGTTCAAAGACATCAATTATAGCACAAATATTCTATGCGAAAGACAAAAAAAACTGGCCTTAAAGGGGCCAGTTTTTAGCTATTTTTTATAAATAAGTCTGCGTGTCACTTACACAGGGTTTTTCATACACCCTGTGTGCGCAATCAAAACAACCTATCTTTGGGCTTGGTGCTGCTGATTATTGTTTAAGTCATGCCGTTCTTCAGTAATACCCACCCAAAGCACAGAAACCATAATCACAATCACGGGCATCCAAATTTGTGTCATCACCTGACTCATTACAATGGAAACACCGCCAACAATAAACAAGCAGACGAATCCTGCCAGCATATCTAACGTTTTAAGTTTAAACACCATTGAAACACAGAGAGCGGTTAATGAGAACAGTAAAACAAGAATGCTTAATAGGAGAGCCAACTCACCATTAAATTCACTATTATAAATACCAGAGAATAAAATGGCCATCAGGCCAAAGACAGAAAACATAGAGCCTAACAGGAGATTGTTTTGCGTTTCGAGGTCTTTAGACAGGCCGTATCGGTAAGTGCTAAAAGCACAGATTGAGGTAATCAGATACATAAACACGGCCGTTTCTGTCCCAACTTGGACCATGCCTGTTAACCAAATTAAGGCAAATACAGTCAAAAGCGGCACCCAAATTAACGTGGTTGCTACACGGGAGGCCTGCAGTTGAAAATGCAATTTTTCCGTCATGTTGAGGCGCATGCGGTACGCCTTTAATTTTTCAGGTCGTAAAATAACCCCAAAAAGAATAAAAAAATAAATCAATGGATTATTTACAGATAACTTTTTCCCCCCGACGGCTGGGTGGAGTTCTTCGTCGTTTGTGGTGTCCTTACCTTGACGAATGCGAGAATCATTTTGTCTGTGGATGGTCATATTTATCCCCAAATTTTATACAGTTTTTGTCTTCTATTTGCTTCTTCTACAATACGGTCTGGAACGATGTAAATGGAAACTCATTTGTCCAGTCTTTCTACGTTTGTTTCCACTTACTTATCTCTAAAAAAATGATCGAGCTGTGCAAAATACTAACATGGTGGAAATTGAGCCAACAATGGGGTATTGTGGCTATTTTTCATGGTTGTCTAAGTGAGGAACAAAAAGCATCTTGAAATAAATGGCTCAAAACGAGCTTTTGTTCTCCTGAAAGCAATTTTCATCTGACTATTTTTATTCAAGTTATTTTTTGAAAATTACTTAAAAAATCTTTCATTACTTTTGTGTTTGTTTACCGATAGATGCTGAGCGTGGCGCCAAATGGAACAAAGTCACCATAGGCAGTGGGACTTACAACATTACTTACCGTTTTTTAGATAAGAATGAGTCTTCGCGATCTTTTCACACGATTCACGAGGGCTTTGGTACAAATGGATAAATGTCAAAACTTACTGTAAATGAAACAACTTGTTTTTATGAGCAAAGTGGGCGCGGGCCTCATTTGCTTTTGCTGCATGGGTTTACCGGTTCCTTGAAAAATTGGGAGCATCTCTTACATCAATTATCTTCACACTACACGGTGACGCGGATTGATATTTTAGGTCACGGCCGTTCCGATTCACCTGCTAACCCACAGCGATACCAGATGGCAGCAATTGCCCAAGATCTAATAGAAATTTGCGCTCAGCTTAAAATTGAGCAATTTCATCTACTGGGTTATTCCATGGGTGGACGGCTAGCATTTTTCACGGCCGTTACGTACCCTAAGCACATCCTGTCCCTAACCCTCGAGAGCAGTTCACCGGGGTTAGCCACCTTGGCAGAAAGGGACGCCAGGAAAAAACGGGATAACGCCCTCGCTGACCGCATTGAAGAAGAAGGGATTGAATCGTTTGTCAATTTTTGGGAATCGCTATCGCTGTGGGAAAGTCAAAAACAGCTTTCAGAAGAAAGCCGATTTAAACTGAGAGAACAGCGCCTAAAAAATAACCCTCAGGGTCTTGCCAACAGCCTGCGCGGCATGGGGACCGGCGTCCAACCTAGTCTGTGGCCAAAGTTACCAACCCTGCAAATCCCCACTAGGCTCATCGTTGGCGAACTCGACCAAAAGTTTGTTAAGATCAATCAGCAGATGGCCGCTCAGCTTCCCAACGCCACGCTCCACATCATCCCCCAAGCAGGCCATACGGTTCACTTAGAGAAACCAGATGACTATCTAGCGACGGGCTTTAAGCTATAAGTAAGCTGCCAGACTATCTATCACTCTCACACTCAATCACTCTACCTTTGCTACACCTCAGGGCCTTTTCACCGAAAGTACACTTTACATTTTAAGAACGGCCGTTTACCCTAAACTCCAAACCTGACACCTGATACCTGATACCTGATACCTAACACCTGACACAAAAAACTCGGAGACCCTATGCCAACCCTTGCTCAATTTGCAAATCGTATCAAAATGCGACACGACTACAGCGACATGATTCAGGTTCGCTACTCTCACACAGACGGGGAAACGTATGACACTTGGGTTAGCGGTGATGAAGTTGTGGCTCGACTTAAAACGATGTCAAGAGAGCAGTTAATCAAAAGTTTTAGCACGCTCAACTTTGAACAAGCAAAAGCAAGCCTTGAAGCTGAAATTAGCGCCCAAAAAGAAAAGAAAAAGAGGAACTTCTTCAATAAAATGGCAGATAAGGTTGAAGATGGCATTGGCGGAAATCTGCTTGGTGATACATTAGCCAACCGCATTCGAGGGGTGGACGGCGATGAACATCCATTGGATCGTCAAAAAGCGTATTGGCAAAACAAGCTCACCGAAGATGCCTTTCGGGCTGTGGCAATCGATTTGGCATGGTTCAACTTAGAAGATTCTTTACCCGAAGAGCCAAAGGCAGAGCCAGATGATTGGGTATAGGTATCTTCAGCGATTTACCACCCAGCCGCTATCCCACCACGGGCTTATCTAATGAATCATAATGGTAGGCTCGGGCGATGCGCGCGTCTAGCTCCCGCATAATCACATCCCCTTGAGAGCCATTTGTCATCACAGCAAACCCGTACCCCTTTGCTTTATGCGCCCAAAGCAAGCATTTAAACCCCCAATTGCCGCCGCTATGGAAGAAATACCAGCCTTGCCCTTCTTTGCGTAAGGCAAACCCAATGCCAAAATCCCCCACCCCAACAGGTGATAGCATCTCATGAACAGTCGATTGAGTTAAAACATGATTATCTTCCCCACGCAGGGATTTTTGCACTTCGATACCAAATTTGGCTAAATCGGTCGGCGTCGTCCACAGGCCAGCTGCCGCTTGTTCTGGATAAACGTGCCATTTGGCATCCATCGCTTTGCCGTTGCCGTCATGGGCGCGAGTAGCGTTTTGATCCCATTTAGGCGGCAGCGGTTGGGTAAAGGTACTATTTGTCATGCCGATGGGGTCAAATACGGCCGTTTGCACAATTTCCTCAAACGGTTTGCCTACCGCATCCATCAACGCCTGCTGCATAATCATGACGCCTCCCCCTGAATATTGAAACGCAAGCAGCGGTGAACGAACAAGCCGGACTTCACCCACATTTGATAACTCATCTCCGTCAAGGATTTGGGGAATCGAAGGAATTGGCTCATCGGGATGATAGCCAGGGAAGCCAAACCCGTCCCCTAGGCCAGCCGTGTGGCTGGTCAGCATTCGTGGCGTGACCGGCTGACCATTTTGTGCATCACCCTTTGGTAGCTGCCAGCTTTTTAGAATCGTATTGATATCATCATCCAGAGAAAAAAGGCCGTCCTGCACCGCTTTTAGCACCGCCATCGCCGCCACAGGCTTGCTAATCGAAGCCGCTTGGAAGAGCGTTTTCTCATTGACCTTCGCACCCGTCTCGACATCCGCAACCCCATATGATTTTGTCCAATGAATTTTGAAGTCGTAAATTACGGCAATCCCAACGCCGGGAACGCCGTATTTTTCCATCAATTCTGCCAACGAATAGGCATCGAGGCCTTGGCGATTGGGCACCTGAGGCGCCTCAATTTGCTTGATAAGTTGGTCTATCGTCTCCATCTTAGTCTCCTTGTAAATCTTCTGCTGGTGTGACTCGATACCGTCAGCCATGTGGGAGCGTGTCTTTGAACCAAGTAAAACCTGTTCTTACCTTAAAACAAAAACGGCCGTTATTTTCAAACGGCCGTTTCATAAACTTTAAACCAAATTCAACGTCTTAGTTGAGTGAATCAATAAACCCATCTAGATCTGATGAGTCCCACTGTGAGTTCGGGGACATCACCATAAACATCGCTGGTTTACCAGAGTCCGTTTCAAAAATAGCTGTCGCCTGACGGAAATTGACGCCATTTTCATTCGTGCCTTCAAAAATATTGACGGTCACATTCTGATCATTAATGACAACATCCCGAGATTCAACATACGAGAAGTTGATATTTTCATCACCAAAATTCTCGTTGATCGAATCTTCCATCTGCTGCTGCATTTGCTCTTCGTTTCCAGCAAAAAGCTGAGGGAACGACATCAACATGATCAGCGAATCAGCAGAATTGTTTGAAATAAACACCATATCGATGCCAATAATGCTCATGGTGCCTTCTTCTTGGAAACCGGCAGGTAAGGTGTAGTCGACAATTTCAGCCGCCGTTTCTTGAGCAACGGCTGGGTCATCAAACCCTTCAGCCGCCGACGTAACGGTTCGTTGGAAAATAAACCCGCCAACAATTGTGATACCGCAGCACAACACAAGCAGGACGGCCACAACGCCCAACACAATCTTTGTAGTTTGGCTCATGCCCTGTTTTGCTGGCTTTTCAGGCGCTCCAAAATTTTGGTCCATTGGATCTTGACTCATTACAATAACCTCCAAAAATAAATGATGTGAAAGGAAGACAAGAATTGATGAATAAGTGGAGAACAAAAAGTATCTTGAAATAAAACAGCTTCGTAAAAGTTTTTGTTCTCCTGTAAGTAATTTTCATTAACCAATTTATATTCAAGATATTTGTTGAAAATTACTTAAATTGAACAGGAATCTTCCGTTCACTTGAATAGACTAATGACTGTACGATCATTTAAACGTTGAGTTTCATTAGAAAATAAGCTGTGACTATCATCACATGACTCTATCTTACGCTAAAATGAAACAGAATGTTACTTGATTTTCTATTCCAATTGGGCTATCTCGGTCTATTTATGATTAGCCTGCTGGCCGCCTCTATTCTTCCCCTCTCGTCAGAAATATTTGTTTTGGCTATGCCGCCGCTTGGCTACAACATTTGGCTAGTCGGCATTGTCGCCACTTTAGGCAACTATGCGGGTGCGCTCACAAACTATTATCTTGGCCTCAAAGGCACCGATCTTGCCATTGGGCGCTGGTTTGAAATTAAACCCGAACAGTGGACTCGCGCAGCAAATTTTTATGAGCGTTGGGGCCCCGTCGCCCTCTTCTTTTCGTGGGTTCCCTTTATCGGTGATCCATTAACGGCCGTTGCTGGCGCTTTCAAAATGCACATGGGCACCTTCACCTTTTGGGTTATCCTCGGCAAAGGATTACGCTATGTTGTCCTCCTAGGCTTTGCTGAGCAAATCACCAATTGGTTTACATAACTCCATATTTAGCAACGATTTCTCGACAATTTCTCATTTTTCCCCCATAATCCTGATTCAAGGTTATGTGAAAATCAAGAGTATCCTAAAAAAAACGACTAAATTTTGATTTTCACCGAGTAATTTTCATTGCCGAATTTTATATTCAAGATATTTGTTGAAAATTGCTTTAGGAACAAGAACATTACGATTGTAGTAATAGCCTAAAAGGTTACCGATAAAACCAACCGATAGTCCAATTTCTATGAACCCAATTCATTGGTTATTCGATAAGCTTTACCCGCTAATTAGATTCCTCTACGAGACGATCCAACAACATCGTTGGTTCGATCTCATCTCCCCTCAACTCTGGCTTGGTGGTGCCCCCACTTATGCCAGAGATTACCAATTCCTACTTGAAAACGATATAAATGCAATTGTTAACATCCGTGCTGAACGCACCGATGACCTCGCTTTTTACACCACCCACGATATCAATCACATTCAATTTAAAGTTTTAGACGTGACTGTCCCCTCCCCCGAAATACTCACTCAGGGGGTTGATTGGATCAAAGCACAGGTTCAAGACGGCCGGAACGTCCTAATTCATTGTGCAAAAGGGCGTGGCCGCTCTGCCACGCTGATAGCTGCGTACTACATGCGCGAAGAAGGGCTGACGTTTGACGAAGCCCACCAGCGCATGAAGCAAACACGGCCGTTAACCAAATTAGAAGCGCGGCACAAAAAAGCACTTAACAGGTGGATTTCAACTCAGACGAAAGCTGATATTCATTAGCATGTTCACGTTCGTCTGCATAACACAAAGTACTTGGCGTACTTTTTTACACTTTGTTCCAGTCAGACATTTGTAGCCAAGAACCATTTGAAGGGAGGTAAAACCGTATAAAAAAGCAAACGAATTGATAACCTAACCTAATGCTCAAAACGGAAGGCAAATAAACCCCCGATTTAGTTAGCGAATCGTATTTGTTTTTCCAAATTGTTTTCAAGAATCACAAAATGGAGAGGAACAATTTATGCGCAAAATAGTCGTATTTAGCATTATCTTATTGCTCATGTTAGCCGCAGTTGGTTCTGTAACCAGTCAAACATCACCAAACCCAAACCGACAAACGCACCCCCTACACTTAAAATCTGGCACCTTTACCCCTAGTTTAGATGCCCCGCTTGCTCAAACAAGCGCGATTTCGACCGAAGATGCAAACGGTCCCCGTTTTTACATTGTTCAATTTAACGGCCCAGTCACAGACGCTTGGAAAGACAGCGTCACGGCCCGAGGCGGCAGCATTCGTGGTTATATTCCTGACTTTGCCTTCAAGGTTCGCATGACAGCTGACCAAGCTGATGCTGTTTCTAGGCTTGACCATGTCGTTTGGGTCGGTGAATTCAAACCTGAATATCGCCTTAGCCCAACCTTGACGCGAGATAACAACCAGATTTACCGCGTCATCGTAGAAACAGACCTAACGCCTAACCGCATGGCTCGACTGATGCGAAACACAGGCGTTACGATTATCAACAGTGACAATCGAAGCTATCTCGTTCAGGCAAACGGCGCGCAAATCGACCAATTGGCGCGTATCAGCGAAGTGGCCTGGATTGAAAACTTCGCCTTCTATGAAAAACACAATGAGTTTGGCGCTGGCGTAATTACAGGGGCCAACATCGCCAATGGTTTAGGGTACGATGGCTCAACCCAAACAGTTGCTGTTGCAGACACCGGTTTTGGGACAGGTGTCGCCTCTACAGCTCATCCCGATGTGCCGTCTAGCCGAATTACGGCCATACAAGACTTCCCCGCATCTAGTGCTGCTAATTGTTACAACGCTATCAATGACGGTGCCGCAGACCCTGATAGCGGTCACGGTACACACACCGCCCTTTCAGTTCTCAGTGATGGGGATGCCAACGGGGTTGGTCAAGGGACGGCACCCGCTGCTAATCTTGTTTTCCAATCTGTGGAAGATTATGCAGATATGATTGGTGTTTGTGCCTTCCAAAATCCTGATGGCTA
>JBCCFD010000349.1:0-8732 GCA_039029915.1 Chloroflexota bacterium | reverse complement strand
GGCATTCCAAGCTGGTATGCCAAAGGAAGCCCGCTCGCTTTTTGGTATTTTTGGGCATCGCGCGGCGACGATTGCGGCTCGGAATGAAGATTTGGAAATGTTGAAGTTAGGTTTGGTGGCAACGGCCGTTTCTAACTACGAAATCCCTGAAAAACGACGTGTGGAAGTAGGCTTATCCATCTTTTACCACGTGGCGCGTAGGCTCGAACAAAATCCGGTTGACCTGTTTGAAGACGTGGCTCAAATTGCCAACGCCCCTATGGCTGAAGCAATGCTTAAATTTGGCAAATCAGGCGTCGTCAACATCCGCAACTACGGCTGGCGCGAACTAAAAACAGATGATGGGGTTAAGTATAAATGGGGATAGTGGAAGTAAGCTTTGAGTTGTGGGTTTGTGTATAAGCTGTAAGCTGTTATAGAGAATCTTTACTTTGAGCGTGTCTGCAATGCTATGAAGTGACGTTAAATCACTTATAAGGAGATTTAATAGTTATGAGTAAAAAGGAATGGCAGGCAATTGCACTTGAAATCCCAGTATTTATGATTTTAGGGTACATCATATCGCTATTTTTAAATTACTGCGGTTTGATTATTCAATTGGCATTTTACCTTGGACCAGAAGAGGGAAATATTGTGGAAGGTTTTCCTCCAATAATTTTAACAGTTGTGGGCGTACCCATTACAACTATTCTGTTCACTTTATTGATGTACCCACTCGTCTGGAGAAAATTTTCTCAGCTCAATGAATTTATGAGCCGAATGGTAAGTGTTGTTTTATTAACAATAATTCTAACCTTTGCGACTAATTCGATATTGATGTTTCTTTTCCACAGGGTTTGGATTTAATCATTTTAAAAATTAATCAGCCGTCATAAGGTTGGGTTCTTTTTTGAGGGTTTCGGGGACAAAGAGACCGAAGACGGCGCCTGCCATGACGCCAGCCCCTGCGATAACAAACACGGCCGTTCCCAGCAAAAACAAATCCGCGACCAGCCCGACAATATTGGGGGCAATGGCAAAGCCACTATCCCCAATAAAGCGCCACGTCGCTAAAAACTCACCTCGCCCACCCTCTGGAGATAAATCAGCACCTAGCGTCATCATCGTGCCTGAGCTAAGCCCGTTGGCTAATCCAATAAAGCAAGCCACCAGCATCAACGATAGGTATCCAGACGTAAATGGCACCAACGCCATACCTAGCCCTTGCATAAAAAAGCTGGGGACAATCGACCATTTACGCCCCCAGTTATCCATCATGTACCCCGAGATGGGGAACATCACCATATCAACTGCGGCGGCTGCACTGACAATGATGCCAATTGCTTGAACATCGAGCCCCAATATTTCAGATCCAAAGAGAGGAATAATGACGCGTCGGCCCGCTCGAACTGTTTGGGCAAGCAGAACACCCGCCCCAGCAGCTTGCAAAATCTGGCGATGCTTTTTGAAAACGGACCAAATATGATGCTTTTGGCCATTATGTTGATGCAGCTCGACTTCAGGGAGTTGTGATGTTGAAATGACGTAAAGTAAGATGATCCCAATCAAGCCAGCCATTAAGAACGGGATTCTTAACCCAAAGGCCCCACCTAAGATGCCCCCCAAAGCGGGACCAACTAAAAACCCAACTCGACTGATCCCCCCTAAGCTAGCAATCGCCTTGCCTCGATTTGTGAGCTTTACTGCCTCTGAGATAGATAAATGGTTAGCTAAATTAAATAAAGCCAACCCTAACCCTGAGATGAATTGGAAAATAACAGCAATCAAAATTTGAGGCGCCCAAACGAGGATAACAGCTGGAAAAAGCATAATCGTTACCCCCAAAAGGAGCGTTTTCTTTTGCCCAAGCCGATTTAAGACATTGCTAGCGGGCAAATCCCCAATGAGCATCCCTAAATCCATCGCACCTAAAAGAATGCCAACTTGGATATATGAGACTTCAAAGCTTGTAGCGTACAGAGGTAGGATCAGCGAGAGAATGCCTCGCCAAAAGGTGGTAAGCAGAACAATGATATAGATCGTACGTAGAATGGGATTTCGCCAAAGTGCTTTTAAATCATCCATTCCCCTATTTTGGAACAGTTGAGGATAAAAGCCCATCTTTTTCAACGATTAGTTGGCGCGACTTAAAATTTTCAAGTATGTCTTGAAAGATCTTTTCGCCCATTTTGTTATCAAAATGGGATAAATTGAGTTCGTTTTTGAGGTAGTGAATGAGGTGCGGGTGGTTGAGGTAGATGGATTGTAGTGCCTGTTCTTCTATTGGCTGATGACGCATCGCAATAAACATGGCGATGCGACGGATGAAGTGCCAAGCGAGCTGCGCTGGGTCACTTTTGAAGAGATTGAGCCGTTTGTAAAGCTTTTCTAGATTTTCAGGAACGTTGGTAATGAGGTTGCCATGACCGGGGATCGCAATTTCAATGTCGTAGCTAGCTAGTTTTTGAACGGCCGTTTCTGCATCAGCGAGCGTTTGGGGCCCATGAACGGCCGTATTCAGCACCCCAAAATCATTTTCCCACATCGCATCTGCACAAATCATCACCTTGCTGTCCGGTTGGTAAAAGCCCAGGCAATCAGGGGCGTGTCCTGGCAAATGAACCGCTTCAAACGGTACTCCTGAAAAATGGACAACCTCCCCGTCCTGTATCGTTTGGTCTGGCAGAATAATTTCCGCTTCTTGGGCATCCACATCAAACCATAGCAGACGTTTTTCATTGTTCCTAAACCAGCTAGCTGTTATTTCTCCCATCAAAATAGAGGCATTGCTCATCTCCTTTAGAAGTTTGTTGCCCCCGTGATGGTCGCTGTGCCCATGCGTTGTCACGATCAACCCTAAATTTTCAGGCTCTACACCAGCCCCCCGAATGAGGTCAACAGTCTCGTTCGCATAAAGCAGATGACCTGAATCGATCAAGGTCGGCTGGTCTTCATAATCAACAATGATTGAGTTGCAGTTGAACCAACCACGCTGAATAAATTTGAAGAAAGGCGGGAGTTTGGGCATAGAAAAATAATTAGCTTTGGGTCACTTAGACTGGAATAATTGGATTCTTTGGACAGTGGCTAATCACTTCCAATCCATTCTCCCCAATAATAGTCAAATCTTCGATGCGGATGCCACCCCAGCTAGGGATGTAGATGCCGGGTTCAACGGTTAGCGTCATGCCAACTTCGATCGTTTTGTCGTCGGTGGCCCGCTGAGACAGGAAAGGCTCTTCGTGAATGTCTAGACCTAAGCCGTGCCCTAGCCCGTGCCCAAAATGTTCATGGTGGCCCGCCTCTCCGATTAGATCTCTGGCAATGGAATCAACCGATTTGCAGCTCATGCCCGGTTTGGCCTGTTGCAAAACGGCCGTTTGTGCCGCCTGCACAATGTCAAAAATCTCCTTAAATTTGTCAGATGGCTCACTTCCCAAATAAAATGAGCGGGTTAAATCACTGCGATATCCATCTAGCATTGCCCCCATATCAATAATAATGGCGTCACCGACTTGGACTTGCCGATCACCGGCCCGATGATGGGGCAGGGCGCTATTGGGCCCTGAAGCAACCAGAACATCAAACGCCATCCCGCTGGCCCCAGCGTTTCGCATTGTTTTCTCTAGCTCCCAAGCGATTTCCGATTCCTTCATGCCGGGGCGAATGATTTCATTCACTTGAGACATAGCAAAATCGGTTATGGTAGCGGCGGCTTTGATCTTTTCAATCTCAGCAGCCGTTTTGATTGCCCTTAAAAACTCAATACTGTGCTCGCGGGGTTGCCATTGAATCGTGTCGTCCAGCTTTTTGAGCTTTCTGAATTCATCAAGCGAAATGTTACACGCATCAACTACGATCTTTGTAGCACCTGCCTGATCTAAAAAAGCTTTGTCATCGTCTGCGCGGCGCTCGTGTTTGAAGAGGGTGAAGTGCGGAGATTGCTGTTTGGCTTGCTCATAATAGCGAAAATCGGTGGCGAGTAAAGCCTGGTCGAGCGTCACTAAAAGCTTGCAATTAGACCCTGTAAAGCCACTTAGCCAGCGATAATTCGCATAGCCAGTCACCAATGCGCCATCTGCCTCCCACTCAGTGAGTTTTTTACGAACGGCCGTTAATCGTTGAAAATAGGTGTTTGCATCCATAGTAGTTTTGGAATTTGGGCATTTGGTAATTAAGGTTTTTGATAAAAGTGTTGCTTATATTTTATTGTGCTTTTCAATTTAGGACTTACGCAAATAGCGGTCACTGGGCCTGTCGAAGTGACTTTCTTAACCCTTCGACAGACTCAGGGTGCGTAAGTCCTGCAATTAAGAAGATTGCCTCAACAAGAAATAATATCCGTATTTCCCAATATCTAATTACCTTAAATCCTCCCCAGCTCAGTTGAAAAGATCGCTCTCATAATTGCAACCATTGTTGCATAAGCTGGATCCATGCCAAAGTAGGATAGGTTTTGAGAACCAAGATTTTTCCCCTTGCTGAACGGCGTGTCTGAAGCGTAATGTAAGATGCCGACAGGGAATTGGGCTGAAGTGAGATTTACAATCTCATTTGATGGATGTCTTTTGGGGCGCACCATCTCATAAATCCCGCTTAAATAAGGCCCTGCTTCCATTTCCATATCGGTATACCCTTCCCGGTAGAAGAGGGACATATACCCTTCATTCTGCAAAAAGGTGCCCGGTACTGTGATCGCTTTTTGATTGTCCATCACGGTGCCGTAGACTAAATAGGGGGCGATGTCATCCGCTGAGAAACAGTTGCGGAAAAAGTAGGTGTTCATAGAGTGCTCGTCGTGAACCACGTTGGGAATCATGACGTCCCCAATACGGCCGTTTAACGTAGCCGCCTTTCCCATAATGTAAATACCACGCACCTCTGCAATATTCCGAGCAATTTCTGTAAGGACCTGATACGCAGCCATCCCCAAAGGGTAATCGATATTAATAATAAGGGCGTTGCTTCGTACGAGCTTTTCAATTCCCGTAATGCGCAGCCTTGGATCAAGCTGATTAGGCTTTAGCTTGTGAAGATTGATCACCTGCACTTCAATATCAAACGCATGCACGCTGGGAATACGATAAATACCGAGATGTCGCTCGTGAGCCCGGCGTTGCTCAATCAGCTCTGGATTTTCAGCTTCGAGCTTTTTGAGGGCATAGTAAAGGAAATTCTCCCGATTGCTAGGCACGTTTCTTTCTAAAATATCTTGGTACTCCTGTTGTAAATCGGGCGAATCGCTGTTGTGCAAAAAACTGTGCAGCTTATCTTCTTGTTGAAGCGCAAAACCGCTTAGTAAATTGGTTAGGCTGTGGGTATTTGAGGAGATAAAGTAAACGGGTCGTTCTGGAAAAGGAATGTCCGGAACCTTTTCCTCCACATTGATCCACCATTGCCGTGTAGCGCGCTTGTAGTCAGCCAGGGAGCCAGCCAGCATCCGAACACCGAATTCGTGTTTGACAGTAGCGATATCTAATAAACGCTTGACCGTGTTCGTTCCCCAAATTTGTCCTAGTCGTTCAAGATCTTCCTGCGGAATATTGGTTTCTTCACTAAGCTGTTGCCATTGGTCAGAGGATAAACGGCCGTCTTTCCTTTTGGCAAACTCATTTAGCAGCCTCATGGCGCCCGATTGACCAAATATTTGTCGTAATTTGCGTGACTCAATTTGATAGGCTGTCAATATCGGAATCAAATCGTCAATATCGGATTGACTGGCAATATAAACCGCTAATGTTTCCTGACCGTCAAAGAAGCTGCGCCGCCGCCGACCGGGGGCAGACACCTGCTGCCACGATTCTACGTCAGGGTAGCCATGCTGTTGATACACATAGTCAGATTGGCCCATGATGACGAGACGCACCTTGTAAAGGCAGTCTGGCATGCGCAGGAGCGCATACGTCATGGCTGCCATATCGGGGTCTGTTTCGTCTGCCTTAACGTGAAGGGCAGAATTCATTCGTTTGTGAGCTTCTATCAGGGTTTTTATCTTAACTTCGCGACTGCTGCGCAGGAGAGAGTAATAGGTTCTCAGGTAGAGGTCAATCTCTTCATTTCCCGAACTCGGGACTGCTCTTTCCATAGGTGTGAAATCTCCTTATTTTGTGATGCTAGCTGACTGGAGACGAGGGACTAGGGAGTGGGTAATCCAATAATTAGGTAATTGGGTAATTAAGTAATTTTAGATGAGCATTCAATTACCTAATTACCCAATTACATCTTTCTTATTTCACCCAAAGGTGTCCATTTCCGTCTGTGACGTAACCGACCTCAACGGCCGTTTCACAATCAGCTAAAAATTTGTGGATGTTATCACTAGGTACCGCAACAAGCAACCCACCGGAGGTTTCTGGTGTGAAAAGAATATGCTGGATGAGTTCAGGGATAGAAGACTCGAATGAAACGCTACTTTCAAAGTGCATCAAATTGCGCCCCATGCCGCCGGGGAATGCGCCCGCTTCAGCATACCGCTTGGCCCCGGGTAAGAAGGGTAGCTTATCGGCAACGAAGTGGAAATCAACCGCATCGTGCTTCGCCATCTCCTGCGCGTGTCCTAGAAGACCAAAGCCGGTGATGTCGGTCATGCTAGCTGCATCCGCATTTTGGGCAGCAATGGCGGCCTGTTTGTTGAGCATTTTCATGCTAGAAACGGCCGTTTTGACATCTGCCTCATCCGTAATTTCCCGTTTGAGCGCGGTTGTGACTACACCTACGCCAAGCGGCTTGGTGAGCATGAGAACATCACCTGGGCGAGCCCCTCCTTTGGTTTTTACCTTTTGAGGATGGATGCGCCCCGTGACGGCAAGCCCATACTTAGGTTCTTTGTCTGTAACGCTGTGCCCGCCGGCAATAACGCCCCCGGCTTCAGCTACCTTTTCAGCGCCGCCGCGCAAAATCTCCCGCAAAATTTCCTTGTCCAAATTTTCAGGAAAGGCTACTAAATTAATGGCAAACAGCACTTCACCCCCCATCGCATAAATGTCTGAGAGGGCGTTGGCGGCCGCAATGGCCCCAAAATCATAGGGATCATCAACTACCGGTGGGAAAAAGTCGGTTGTACTGATAATGGCTTGCTCGCTATCAAGTTGATAAACGGCCGCATCATCGGCCTTCGTTAACCCAACCAGCAAATTAGGGTGGTTGTTAGCCGGAAAAATATCACGCAAGGGCTGTAACACATGTGCTAGGTCCGACGGACCCAGTTTTGACGCTCAACCCGCGCAAGAAGCAAGGGCTGTCAGTTTGATTGGTTCGTGTGACATGGACTTGGCCTCCTTTTTAAAAGCTTGTCAGCGAATCAGCTGGTCAGCGTGTCAGCTAAAATGCTGATAGGCTGACTTGCTGAATTGCTTCCCAAAGTATACCGAATGCTTAGAGTGTGACAATCACCATTGACGGCTTCTGAGCCACTTTTTATAATCGCCTTTGTCTATGAAAAAGAAACCGTGGAACCGCTTTGAAGCGTTTGCTCAGCGACTTGTTGAAGGGAGCTTTCATAATTTTTTTGGCACACAAACGTTTGTTGAACGACACAGTGTTCAATTGGCGGAAGCGATTGAATCCCATCAGATCAACGGCCGTTTACCCAATCAAATTACGCTAAAGATTCAGCCAGATGTGTTAAAAACGGCCGTTTCTGAAATGCAGTCTCTTGCTGAACTAGAGCAGGCGTTTTACACAGCTATCATTGAGTTGGCAAAACAGCTCCAAATTCAGACGCCTAATCGGTTAACTGTGCAAATATTAGAAGCCAACCCCCTTGCCGATGAGGCCCTCCAAATTGAATTTGCCCAGCAGGTTGAAAAGGAGCATTCGACCCAGGTGCATAAACGGCCGTTTGCCAACAGTGCCGAGCTAGAAGCGATTAAAACGGTTGATGCCTTCCTTATCATTACTGGCCAAAAACATATTTTGCTCAACAAGCCGCTCATTTCATTAGGGCGTAGTTTGGAAAATGATGTTGTGCTTGATGCGGCCACAATCAGCCGCAAACATGCCCAAATCCGATGGCGATTGGGTCGTTTTGTGCTTTATGATTTAAGCAAAAAAGGTCGAACGGTTGTTAATGGAACTGTTGTCACCGAGCATGTACTTGAGCCAGGAGATGTCATCGTTTTGAGCAAAACAAAGATTGTATATGGTGAAGGCGCTACCCGTCCCAATGTGATTAAAAAGCATCAGGCGGTTGACGATCATACTCGACCGATGGATAAATTAGATTTATGAGCGGTGATGTGGTCTTATTGCTTTTGCGCGTTTTTGGGGCGTTTTTGCTCTTTTGTTTTGTAGGCGGCATTTCGTGGCTTATCTATCGAGATATGCAGGTCACGGCCGAATCTCTCGCTCAAAAATCACAGCCCATTGGCTCAATTCAATTAATTACCCCCAATCAAGCTGAGCCGATGCTTTATTCGCTTCTTCCCGTCACCACAATTGGCCGCTCGGCTACAAATCTCGTGATCATTGAAGATGAATTTGCCTCTAATGAGCATGCGCTCCTCATTCGGCGCGGTGAGCAGTGGTGGCTGGAAGATTTGGATAGCCGTAATGGAACGCTGCTGAATGATGCGGTGCTCGCAGAAACGGCCGTTGTTACCCCCAGTGATATCATCACCATCGGCAATACTCAACTAAAAATAGCCGCCTAAATCTTCAAATTCCCTTCCAGCTAAACCAAAATTTCCCTTTGAAAACTTGCCTGAGTGAGGTAAAGTGAGCGCACCGAGACCGATCGTTTTTTATTAGTTTAG
>JBCCFD010000348.1:0-8741 GCA_039029915.1 Chloroflexota bacterium | reverse complement strand
TGATAGTTGACCATTTCGGGGTCGACTAACTGTTGGGTGCCCCAAAAATACCCCATTGGCACATCTAAATAGATAGCCAAAGCCTCTAAGTCTGGTAGAGATAGATTAGCAGAGCCATCCTCAATTTTCAGATAATCATCCACGGAGATTTGCAGCACTTCAGCACACCCTTCGGTCGTGCGCCGATTGTGGTCTCTCGCCTTTTGAATTAAATCACCTAATAATTTTGCACGTTCTAAATTATTTGTTGCCATGAAAGCTCATCTCACCGATACAAAAATCTGACTGATGTTAGCACATTTGGTCGGCAATAACAAGCGTTATGTCAAAATAGAAGAGAGAAAAGTGAGGAGAGAAAAGAAGCGGACAAGCTAAATCGTTGCACGGTGTCAAAGCAGAAAAGTTGTAAAACATCACCGGTAACTATTCTGATTGAGCGACGCCCAGCACTCTAATGTCTCTTAGGGTAAATCTGTTTCCCCCATTAACCAACTGTCTACCTCGCGAGCAGCCCCGCGCCCTTCGTTAATAGCCCAAACGACAAGGCTTTGGCCTCGACGTGCATCGCCAGCGGCAAAAACACCTTCTGCGCTTGTCTGAAAATTACCATATTCTGCTTTGGCGTTTGAACGTTCATCTTTTTCGATTTTAAATCGATCGAGTAGGTCCCCGTCTGGTCCCATAAAGCCCATCGCTAATAAAACCATTTGGGCGGGATATCGTTTTTCTGTACCCGGCAGTTCGGTAAACGGCCGTCCAGAGCCATCTGGCTCCCATTTAATTAAGACTGTTTCCACACCTGTTACGCTGACGCCATTGGGGCCATCATCACCGACAAATTGCCGAGATAGAATGCCATACCGACGTGGATCGTCCCCAAAAAGGACAGCCGCTTCCTCTTGCCCATAATCCAGCTTGTAGATCAGAGGCCATTGGGGCCAAGGATTATCAGACCCCCGTTCGTTCGGTGGTCGATCCATAATTTCAAACTGCGTTAAGCTTTTACAGCCGTGCCGCAGCGCTGTGGCTACACAGTCGGTGCCCGTGTCACCCCCGCCGATGATGATGACATCCTTCCCTTTAGCCGAAAGGAATTTACCTTTATCATGGGTGCCATCAAGTAAGCTTTGGGTATTGGGTTGTAAATAGTCCATCGCAAAGTGAATCCCGTCTAGATCTCGACCGGGAATAGGTAAATCGCGCGGTGTGACCGCACCCGTGCAAAGCACAACGGCGTCATATTGAGCTTTTAAGGCGTCTGCTGAAATATCAACCCCAATTTCAGTATTGGTAACGAAATTGATGCCTGCTGCCGCCATAAAATCGATTCGTCTTTGGACAACCTCTTTGTCCAACTTCATGTTGGGAATGCCATACATGAGTAGGCCACCAATGCGGTCGGCGCGCTCAAAGACCGTCACTTGATGACCAACCTTGTTGAGCTGGTCGGCACAGGCTAATCCGGCCGGTCCTGATCCAACCACAGCTACCGTTTTCCCAGAGGGCTTATCAGCTAGCTGAGGTGTGACCCAGCCCTCCTGAAACGCTTTTTCAATAATGCTATATTCGATATTTTTTATCGTGACTGGCGGCTCATTGATGCCTAGCGTACACGCTGCCTCGCAGGGGGCGGGGCAAACTAGTCCTGTAAATTCTGGAAAGTTATTTGTTTTTTCTAGCCGTTGGTACGCTTCTTTCCACAGCCCTTGATACACTAAATCATTCCACTCGGGGATGAGGTTATTAATGGGACAGCCGGAATTCATCCGATTGATGACGCGGCCTTTGTGACAAAATGGGGTGCCACAATCCATGCAGCGCGCCGCTTGGTTATTGAGTTTGTCATCTGATAAGTGCAGATGAATGGGTTGCCAATCTTTTATCCGCTCATCAACCGGCCGGTCGGCAGGTAACTCGCGCTCAAATTCCATGAAGCCTGTTGGTTTTGCCATTTTGTTTCTAACTGGGCGAGGCGCAACACCTTTAGCCCACTCCTTTACGCTTTTACAAGTTGTTGACTGTGTTGAAATGCCGCCATGGCGAGGTCATCGCCAGCCAAGTCGGTCGTGGACTCAATATGCTTGAAGGCATCGAGCATCTTTTTGTAATCGCGTGGGAGTACTTTCACAAAGTGGTTTTTATGCTGAGGCCATTTATCGATAATGTGTTTGGCGACGGTGCTGCCGGTGGTTTCGGCATGGGCTTTAATAATATTGAGCAGGTTTTTAAGCTCATTCGGATCGGTGATGCTGGTGAGGTCAACCATTTCGGTGTTGCAACGGCCGTAAAAAGAGCCATCTTCATCAAGCACATACGCAATACCGCCAGACATACCCGCTGCGAAGTTGCGTCCCGTTTTTCCAAGAACAACCACCTGTCCGCCTGTCATATACTCGCAGCCGTGATCGCCGACGCCTTCAACAACGGCCGTTAAGCCACTGTTACGCACGCAGAACCGTTCACCAGCCATCCCTCGCACAAACGCTTGGCCGCCGGTCGCTCCGTAAAAAGCCACATTGCCGATAATAATATTTTCTTCCGCCTTAAAAGAGGCTTCTTTAGGGGGATATGCCATTAATTTACCGCCAGACAACCCTTTGCCAAAGTAATCGTTGGCATCCCCTTCCAGTTCGAGCGTCATCCCCTTGGGAATAAAGGCCCCAAAGCTTTGCCCAGCAGATCCGTTAAATTTCAAATGAATGGTGTCTTCTGGGAGACCATTGGCACCATATCGCTTTGTGACCTCGCTACCCACCATCGTGCCTACCGTCCGATTGATATTATGGATTGGAAGCGTTGCCGTTACGGGTACGCCTTCTTCGATGGCTGGTTGGCACAAATCGAGTAGGGTTTGGAAATCAAGCGTCTTTTCAAGCTCATGGTCTTGTTCCACCATTTTATAGCGGCCAACAGAGTCATCCACATCAGGCTGATACAAAATGGGTGAAATATCGATTCCCTGATGTTTCCAATGAGCAATCGCATCGCTCGTTTCCAAAAAGTCTGTGCGGCCAACGAGTTCATTGATTGACCTGACGCCAAGCTCTGCCATCATTTCGCGCATATCTTGGGCGATAAAGTGCATAAAGTTGACCACGTGCTGTGGGTCGCCTTGGAATTTAGCCCGTAGTTTGGGGTCTTGGGTGGCCACCCCCACTGGGCAGGTGTTCAAATGGCAAACCCGCATCATAATACAGCCAAGCGAAACGAGCGGCGCGGTGGCAAAGCCAAACTCTTCTGCGCCGAGCAGGGCTGCAATAATGACATCGCGCCCCGTTTTGAGCTGCCCGTCCGTTTCAACGACAACGCGGTCCCGCAATTTATTCAGGAGCAAGGTTTGGTGTGTTTCAGCTACTCCCAGTTCCCAAGGTAGCCCAGCATGTTTAATGCTCGTTTGAGGGGAGGCCCCCGTACCGCCATCAGAACCGCTTACCAGGATCACATCAGCATGCCCTTTGGCCACGCCGGCCGCAATGGTGCCAACCCCGACCTCCGAAACAAGCTTGACGTTGATGCGGGCGTGACGATTGGCATTTTTCAGATCGTAAATCAGCTGGGCTAAATCTTCGATTGAGTAAATGTCGTGGTGAGGGGGTGGTGAAATTAAACCCACCCCTGGTGTCGAGTGACGGGTCTTCGCAATCCACGGATACACTTTTTTTCCAGGGAGCTGTCCGCCTTCGCCAGGCTTAGCGCCCTGCGCCATTTTAATTTGTATTTCGCGGGCATTGACCAAGTATTCGCTGGTGACGCCAAAGCGTCCGCTGGCCACTTGCTTAATCGCTGACATGCGAGAATCCCCGTTAGCATCGGGGATAAAGCGGTCGGGATCTTCGCCACCTTCGCCGGTGTTGCTCCTGCCGCCAACGCGATTCATGGCGATAGCCAATGATTCATGCGCCTCTTTGCTGATTGAGCCATATGACATGGCCCCAGTTTTGAATCTTTTGCAAATTTCTGCGATTGACTCAACTTCACCTATAGGTATAGGGGCCCGTTTTTTGAGTTTGAATAGACCGCGCAGGGTGGCAAACTGCTCTGAACGGCCGTTGACATCGGCGGCGTATTTTTTATACGCATCGTAATCGTTATTGCGTACGGCGTGCTGAAGACGATGAATGGTGGATGGATTGAACAGATGATATTCACCCTCTTCGCGGAACTGGTACTTGCCACCAGCGGGTAGGGCGTGTCCGTTAGACGGCCGTTCCGGAAAAGCGGCCGTGTGGCGAATAGAAACCTCTTTACCAATCGTTTCCATATCGGACCCAGCGATGCGAGATGGTGTGCCTGTGAAATATTTATCGACAACATCTTGGTGAAGCCCAAGCGCTTCAAAAATTTGGGCACCTCGATAGCTTTGGATGGTAGAAATGCCCATCTTCGATAAAATTTTAATAACACCCGTCACAACGGCTTTAACAAACTTATCCTCTGCTTCTTCAAGTGAGATATTTACCACAAATCTTTTGTTCAAAATGCCTTGAATTGAGGCGTATGCCAAGTAGGGATTGATGGCATCTGCCCCAAAACCGAGCAGGGTAGCAAAGTGATGAACCTCTCGCGGCTCACCTGATTCCACAATTAAGCTCACCTTCGTTCGGCTACCTTGCCGAATAAGATGATGATGCAAACCAGCCGTTGCTAATAAGGCAGGTACTCCCGCTTGTGTTCGGCTAATGCCTCTATCGGACAAAATTAGTAGATTAAATCCTGCCGCAATCGCTTTGTCAGCCGCTTCAAAAAGCTGCGCCATTGCTTCTTCAATACCGGCTCCACCCTCTTGTGGATTATATAAAATGGGTAGCGTGGTTGATTTAAAGCCAGCGATAGTAATATGGCGTAATTTTGCCAAATTCTGATTCGTCAAAATGGGTTGATTCAAATGGATGCGGCGCGCTACCTCGGGAGTCGGGTGCAATAAATTGCCTTCTGAGCCTAAAAGCGTGAAGGCGCTCGTGATTAGTTGTTCCCGAATGGCGTCGATGGGGGGATTTGTAACTTGAGCAAAGAGCTGTTTGAAGTAATTAAATAGAGATTGAGGCTTATCAGACAATACCGCTAGGGGAGTGTCGTCTCCCATTGACCCAAGGGCTTCTTTGCCATCCCGAATCATCGGCGCTAGCAAAATGCGTAGATCTTCGAAGGTGTACCCGAACGCTTGCTGCTGCTGAATGAGCGGGGGGGCGTCAATTCCTAAGGTTTGTGCATCTTTATCATCTAGTTCAATTTCATTTATCTTGATTAAATGTTCATCAAGCCACTGCTGATAGGGTTCTGCCTGAGCGATACTGTTTTTTAGCTCTTCATCTGAGATGATGCGCCCCTGATCGCTGTCAACCAGCAGCATGCGCCCGGGTTGGAGACGTCCTTTGTAGGCCACGTCGGTTGGATCAACTTCTAAAACGCCAACTTCTGACGCCATGATTACTTGGTTGTCTTTCGTGACGATGTAGCGAGACGGCCGTAAACCGTTTCGATCCAAAACTGCCCCCACGCGAATGCCGTCTGTAAAACCAATTGAAGCAGGACCGTCCCAAGGTTCCATCATCATGCTGTGGAACCGGTAGAAGGCCCGCTTTTCCGGTGACATCTCGCTGTGTTTTTCCCAAGGTTCAGGAATCATCATCATGACCGCATGCTCAATCGAACGACCAGACAGCGTTAAAAGCTCAAGCGTATTGTCAAATTTACCGGTGTCGCTATTGGCTGGGTCAATGATGGGGAGCAGCTTCTCTAAATCGTCTTTAAAAACCTGCGACTCAAAGAGAGCAGAACGAGCGCGCATCCAGTTCTCATTCCCTTTAACGGTATTGATTTCACCATTGTGAATCACGTATCGATACGGATGGGCACGCTCCCAGTTTGGGAAGGTGTTGGTACTAAAGCGAGAGTGAACCAGGGCTAAGCCTGTATCAACAGCCTCATCTTTTAGGTCAACGTAATAATCCTCAAGCTGTTCAGACAGCAGCATGCCTTTGTAAACGATTGTTCGGCTCGATAAGCTTGAGAAGTAGAACGGCTCACCACCAACTAGTTTAGCTATTTCATGTTCAGCTCTCTTGCGAATAACAAAAAGCTTACGCTCAAACCCCAGCGGGTCTGTTTCTAAATCAATGTTCTCGTTTTTTTGAATAAATAGCTGTTGGATAAATGGCTCTGCTGAAAGGGCGGCTTCCCCTAAATTTTGACTGTTGGTTGGCACATCTCGCCATCCCAAAATCTGCTGTCCTTCTTCTTGGACAATCTGCTGCAGTTGCTGTCGACAATGCTGTCGCAATAGCTCGTCTTTTGGCAAGAATAGCATGCCAACGCCATACTCGTTTGGATTGGGCAGGGTGATATTTAATTTCTTTTGGAAAAACCTGTGTGGAATTTGGAGAAGGATACCGGCGCCATCTCCCGTGTTGGCATCAGCGCCTTTGGCACCGCGATGTGTTAAATTGGCTAGGATAGTAAGCGCATCTTTGACGATTTTATGGGATCGTCCGCCGTTCATATCGACAATAAAGCCCATGCCGCAGGCGTCTTTCTCGTTGATCGGATCGTATAAGCCTTGGGGTTTAGGGTAATGTTTGATGAAACGGCCGTTGCTCGCCTGGTCACTGTCTTCCGAGAGGGGTGCGTGCGCTTGATTATCATTCATCTCTTCGTCTCCTAGCCTAACAAATATGGTAAAGTGCAATGTTGTAGAGCGTGATGCGGTTTTCCGCAGATTTTTCTGAACGTAGTTCAGAATGCCTTCTTCCCTAGCTAATAGATGATAGGATCATACTGTCAAAGTGACACTTGTCATTGTGTACAAATTCACAATCATCGATTTGTATAGTTTTGATAAAATGACCTAAATTTATTGTGCTAGATCAACTAAAAAGATGGTTTTTTATAAATTTTTTGCAAAAAACGGCCGTTATCCAACAAAAATTTATAGATTGACATAAAATTCGATTGTGCAATTTGCGCATTTTTTCAACAAAACATGAAAAAAGTTTGTTCAATTTGTACGGTTGTTGGGTTGGTATTTATGACGATAGAATTGATTCATCGCTTGTGAATTACAGAACAAGCACTTGAAAAACAAAATTATTTTTGGCCAAGACGCCTGAGAAATGATTATTTTGGAACCTGCAAAACAGTCATTTCCCAGGCGTTTTTTGTTTCTAGCAAAACGCATGGCTGCAAAATAATTTGGAAGAAGATTGAAGAAATTTTTAGGAGAAATTAAATGTTACCTCAATATCATGTTTCAAAACGTCTATGGCGAGTGGCACTATCGGCAATCCTAATGGCGGTTGCTTTTTCAGTAACAAGCACCGTTTTTGCCCAAGAAGGCTTTACGAATGAAGAAATCGCCTTTGCAATTGACAATTTAACGATGTTCATCGCAGCGGTTTTGGTTTTATTCATGCAGGCCGGTTTTGCACTCGTTGAATCAGGTTTCAATAGCGGTAAAAACACAATCAATATCTTGTTCAAAAACATTATGGATATGGGTGTTGGCGCAATTCTTTATTTCCTCATTGGGTACCAAATTATGTACCCAGGTGATTTTAACGGGTTTATCGGTTTTGGTGGTGTCGGTATTCCCGGACAAGATGCTTTAGATGCTGGTTACTTCCCCCATTATCAAACAGACTTCTTGTTCCAGGTGGCATTTGCGGCGACTGCAGCAACTATCGTTTCAGGGGCCGTAGCTGGACGTATGCAGTTCCGCTCGTATCTCGTTTATAGTGCAGCATTAACTGGTTTGATTTACCCAATTGCTGGCTCCTGGCAGTGGGGTGGTGGTTTCTTGTCAGCAATGGGCTTCCATGATTTTGCAGGTTCTTTGATTGTGCACGCGGTTGGTGGGTTTGCTGGTCTAGCTGGGGCAATGATTTTAGGCCCACGTATCGGTCGGTTTAACAAGGACGGCACAAGCAATGGCCTACCTGGACATAATATTACTGCAGCAACCTTAGGTGTTTTCATCCTTCTGATTGGTTGGTTCGGTTTTAATCCAGGCTCTGTTTTGGCAATGACAGGTGAGGCAAACACAATCGCGGTCGTGACGGTAGCTGTTAATACATTTTTAGCCGCTTGTGCGGGTGCTGTTGTGGCAACTGCAATCTCCACGTTCATGTCATCCGGTAAACCAGACATTGGGTATGCTTTGAACGGTATGCTAGCTGGGTTGGTGGGTATTACAGCCAATGCTGATATCGTTTCAAACTTCTCTGCTCTCTTCATCGGTGGTATTGCTGGAGCACTGGTTGTTGGCGGTATGGTATTCCTTGAAAAAGTAAAAATTGACGACCCAGTTGGCGCATGGCCAGTACACGGTTTGTGCGGTATCTGGGGTGGTATTGCTGCCGCTCTATTTGGTCCAGCCAACTTGGGTGTCCAGCTAATTGGTTCAGTTGTTTACTGTGCTTGGGCATTCGTTACGATGGGCCTTGTCTTCTATGCTTTGAAAGCGGCTGGCATCCTCCGCGTATCAGAGAAAGAAGAGCTGGAAGGATTGGACCTCAGCGAACATGGTGCAGTCAACTATCCAGAGTTTGGTACGACCATCGCCACGAGTGGAGATTAGTGATAATATTCTCTTGATTAAATAAAATTTAGAATAGTTATTGGTAATTGGTAATTGGTTAATAGCTTAAATCCAGCCGCGTTAGCCGGGTTGCCGTGCATGGCCATGGCGTGGCGCCACTCGGCCTGAGCGGGACCTGCCAGCCAGAGAACGGCGGCCCACAGCGCGA
>JBCCFD010000347.1:0-8766 GCA_039029915.1 Chloroflexota bacterium | reverse complement strand
TTACCACTGACCGCGCCTCATTTATCCCAACAGATGCCTCGCTGGGTGTGGCGGGACGCCCTCAAAGCGCCACCGGCCAAGCCATCATTTTATCGGGGCGCAACGTGTCAAAAGCGGTTGGCGAGCATTATGGTCCCAAACCAAACCCGGCCGTCACGGCAGAAGTCAAGCGGGGCACCCTTTTCAAAGAAGTGATCGAGGCCGGCGGGAAAGCGGCTCTGATAACACCCTACCCGCAGCCGTTTTTTGATGCCATCAGCAGCGGCAAACGACTTTTATCTTCTGTGCCGTTAGCGGCAGATAGCGCCGGTATTCCGCTGATGACGGCAGATGATTTAATTAACGGCCGTGCGGTCAGCCCTGGCTTTACAGGGCAAGCGTGGCACGATCTGCTTGGGTATCCCGATGTGCCCATATTGACGCCTCATCAAGCCGGGCAACAGATTGCTCACATTGCCAAAAACTACCACTTCTCTTTCTTTGAACATTGGCCTAGCGACCGTTTTGGGCACCGTGGGCCGCTTGAAGATGCCGTTGCCCATTTAGAACTCATTGATACGGCCTTAGGTGGTTTATTTGAAGCTTGGGATGATGAAAACGGCTTGCTTATTATCACAAGCGATCACGGCAACATCGAAGGGAAGGACAGTCGGCATCACACCATGAACAATGTCCCGACAATTTTGATTGGGCATCACCATGCGCGTCTTGCAGAAAAAGTTCATGACCTATCACATATTGCCCCGATTGTTCTAGAGCATTTACAATTCAGCAGGACTTACGCACCCTGAGCCTGTCGAAGGGTTAAGAAAGTCACTTCAACAGGCTCAGTGACCGCTATTTGCGTAAGTCTTATTCAGTTGAGAATGTAAAGAGTAAGTTAGTTGCTACGCCAGAAACCAACTCATTGATTAGATGTCTAACTGACGAACTCAAAACGAGGAGACCATACCAAATGCCAATTAGTTCTGATGATTTTCGGGATGCTTTACGCCATTTTCCAGCTGGCGTAACGGTCGTAACAATCAAAACACCGGGAGATGACAAACCACACGGCTTAACCGTTTCAGCTTTTGCCTCAGTCTCGCCAACGCCCCCTATGATTTTGGTCTGTATTGATCATAAATCTGATAGTCATGATTTGATGGAGAAAGCTGGCACCGTTTTTGCGGTCAATATCTTGCCCCAAGATCAATCAGACCTGTCGAATCGTTTTGCGTGGGGAGATGAAGCATCCCGGTTTGAAGCTGGCACTTGGGAAACGGCCGTTACCGGTGCCCCCGTCCTTAAAGAGGCTTTGGCTTGGCTTGACTGCACCATTTACAGTCGTCACCATGCTGGCACGCACACTATCTATATCGGTGAGGTGCAGGCCAGCAGTTGCCCTCACCCCGATGAAAAACCATTGATCTATTGGAATCGAGATTATCAGAGCTTGAAATAGTTTGTGATTAAATCAGGACTTACGCACCCTGAGCCTGTCGAAGGGTTAAGAAAGTCACTTCGACAGGCTCAGTGACCGCTATTTGCGTAAGTCCTATAAATTAGAAATTCAGCTGGTTTGTTCTTCGCCATCGAGTTCCTCAAGGCCAACCGCCATAAGGTAGCCTCTGGCGCGCTCGGTTAGGGGATAGCTGTTGACGAGCTTCCAAAAGCGGGGACCATGATTAGCCTCTTCTAAGTGAGCCAATTCATGAATAAGGACGTAATCATGCACCCACTGCGGCATATCTTTCAAGCGATGGCTCAGGCGAATGGTGCCTTGTGAGGGGGTACAGCTCCCAAAACGCTTATTTTGATTCGTCACATACCGTATCGACTGCCAGCGTAAACGGCCGTTGAAATACTGCTGATTCAACACCTGGGCTCGTTTTTCTAATTCCTCATCAGTAGCAGGCGCGCTCTTTTTGCGGCGGGCCAGCCGATTTTTAAGCTTCTCAATAATTGGCGCCAACTCAGTATCTGACATTTTTGCCGGGGCACGAACAATGAGCGTGCCCTGCTTTAATTCAGCGCTCACCGTTTTTCGACGCTTTTTGCTTCGTATGATTTCAATTGGCCAATTGGGCTTTTGTCCACTCATTCCCAAATTGTAAGGAACAAGGGTTCAATTTGGCAACTGCTCAGTCACCTGACCAATTTTTGAAGCGCCACCACCGGTGCGCCGTTCATCAAATGAATCAAATATCCACATTGGTGCGATTAAGGCCAAAGTAAGGCTTTTCCTTCACATCTGTAATCAGCCCATTTAAAAAAAGATACAGTTCAAACATCGTGGCGAAATGTGTCATTTCCCCCGAGTGTGGGTTCTCAACTGTTGCTCGCCACGCCTGACCCTCCGAGTCTCTCCAAACCCTGAGCATGTAAGCATGATAATCTTCTTTATTATTTGACATAACTATTCCTTACGATTCAATGGTTTACCCTCTTTCCATTTCGTTATGTGACGAACAAAAAATTCTTCGACCCAAAACGGCTTCGCAAAAGTTTTTGTTCACCAAAGTAACGGGAACCTCTAACCAAACTCAGTTTCAAACGACTTCTTTCCGTCTGCATAAATAGCAGAATACCCATTTAACGATCCGAAAACGATCAATCAGGGTATAATTCAGTCTGTAAGGGATTATGGCTTTATGGGAACCCAACTAACGATCAAACTGCTCGGGCGTTTTTCACTAGAGAAAGATGGCAAACCGGTCAAAGGATTATCCTCAAGAAAGGCAGAGGCGATGCTCATCTACCTTTTGTGCCAAAAACGGCCGCTTTCTCGAGAAGTACTGGCTGACTTTTTATGGGACGATAGGCCTCAAGAGCAATCGCTGGCTAACTTACGCTCACTGCTCTCTGGGTTACGACGACACTTAGGAGATTTCCTCGTGGTCTCTCGGCACAGTATCGGGTTTAACTTAGAAAGTGACTATCAGATTGACGTTGATGATTTCTTGCACCATTTGGAACCGCTTAAGCAACATGAGCTGTCTAACTTTACGGCCAACCAAATTGCAGAGGTCGAAACGGCCGTTGGTCTTTACTATGGCGCGTTCCTCGAAGGGTTTCACATTCGTGAAAGTCGTCGCTTTGAAGAGTGGGTCACTATTGAGCGGGAGCGATACCAGCGGCTGGCGATCCTTGGCTGGCAGCAGCTCATTCAATACCATTTGCAAAACGGAAATTACGCCGCCGGTATCGAAAACACGGTTCGCCTGCTAGAAACGGACCCCCTAAACGAACAGGCCCATCGACAAATGATGCTCCTCCTAGCCAAAAACAATCAGCGGCATACGGCACTGCAGCAGTACGATACTTGTGTTCGGCTATTAGATGATGAGCTGGGCGTTCCGCCATCGGTAGAAACCACCCACCTTTTTGAGCAAATCCGAACGTCGCAAATTACAAAGCTGCACAACTTGCCAGCCCAATCAACCCCCTTTGTGGGGCGTGAATCAGATCTGGCGGAACTGCATCGCATGGTGGCCCAACCCAACGGCCGTTTTATTACGCTGCTGGGGCCGGGTGGCATTGGCAAAACGCGGCTAGCCCTGCACTTTGCCGAACAAATCGTCACCAAACAGCCTGGGTTATTTTTACACGGCGTCCGCTTTATTCCACTCAACGGGCTTGAAAACCCCAAACTTTTAGTTGCCGCCCTGGCAAACGGCGTGTCATTCAAATTACGCGGCTCAGAAGCGCCAGAAACTCAGCTTGTCCAATTTTTTGGTTCGCGCGAAATGCTACTCATTTTAGACAGTTTTGACCGATTAGCGATGGCGCAATCAGCTGTTTCTTTACTCACCAGCCTCATTCAAAAATGCCCACAGCTCAGAATCATTGTGACATCACGAGTTCGACTACACCTTGCAAACGAGACTGTTTTTGATTTGCAGGGCCTACAGTTTCCACGCCAAAAAACGGCCGTTTCGATTGAGCATTACGCTGCCGTTCAACTATTCATTCAGAACGCCCGTCGTTATTTGCACGGTTTCCAACCAACCGCTGATGATTTAAAAGCGATTTTGCAAACCTGTCGTCTTTTAGATGGCATCCCGCTAGGGATTGAATTGGCATCCGCCTGGGTCCGCTTTTTATCTTGCCAAGAAATATTTGAAGATCTTTCCCAAAATCTAGATATTATCGAAGAGTCTGGAGCCGAAAATCAGCAATCAGGACTGCATGCCGCCTTTGATGGGTCTTGGGAGCTTCTTTCAGAACCGCTTCAACAAACTTTATGTCAAATCTCGCTCTTTAGAGGCTCATTTGACCGGGATGCAGCCAAGCTGATTGCCAAAGCCCCACTTCCCAAGCTGGTTCGACTAATGGATAGCTCATGGATTCGCCGACTAGAACAAGCGGGGCAGGCGCGCTTTGAAATGCTATCTATCATGCGCCAATATACGGCCGAAAAATTCAGAGCACTTCCTCAGCTCCAAGAAGAAACTCGCAATAGATATATTGATTTTTATACGCAGTTTCTCGCCGATCGCCACACGCTGCTAGAAGGTCAAAATCAACATCAAGCTCTGGATGAGATTGAAGGGGAGATTGAGAATATTGTCTTCGCGATTCAGCTGGCTCTCGAAAAACAGCAAATCGAACCGATTGACAAGTCAATTGATAGCCTGTTCTACTTTTATGATATCCACAGTCAATTTTTATCAGGCTCGACGCTATTTCAGTCCATGGTTGAAGAGGTCAACCAATTCCCTGATTCTCAATCAAAAGCGATCACGCTTGCCAAAATTGAGTCTCGGTTAGGCTGGTTTTTATTCCATCAAGGTCAGTACGAAACCTGTCGCCAAAAGCTTGAAACAAGCCTTGAGCAGCTTCGACAACATGATGCGCTATCCGAAGCCATTTTTACGCTCAACTACCTTGGGGCTGTATCACGCCACTTTGGTGATTATCCAACGGCCAAGAAAATGCTGAATGAAGCCTTGACGATTGCCCAAGATAACGACAATCTGTTTGAAGCCAGCATCGCCCTCAACATTTTAGGGCAGGTTGCCTCTCTGCAGGGAGATTATGAACTAGCCAAAGCCCAATGTCAGGAAGGGCAGCGGCTTAAAGAGCAGGTTGGGGATCAGTGGGGTATGACACATTCGCTCACCTATTTGGGTCGGGTTGCCTTGGCCTTGGGAGAGCTGCATGAAGCCCACAATCTTTTTGAACAAAGTTTAGCACTCAGTGAACAGTTTGCAGATCGTCGCGGCATTGCGTTTGCCCATCAAAATTTGGGAGATGTTGCGCTGTGGGACGGTGCTTTTGAAACGGCCGTTTCTCAGTACGATGAAAGCCTGCAGCGATATCGTGAGATTGCCGATCAGCTTGGCGTTGCCTTTACGCAAGCCAAACAGGGGCAAGCCCTCTCCTTGCTTAATGAACCTGACAAAGCGCGACGTGCGCTCGTATCTAGCTTAGAAACGTCTTTAAACCTAGGCTCTTTACCTGTCATGATCGAGGGGATTTTGGGAACGGCCGTTTTACAGCAAATTAGCCAGAATACAGCGGAGGCTGGGCAGCGGCTTCGCTACGTACAAAATAGCCAGCATGCCAACCAAGCCCAAAAAGAAAGAGCGACCCATCTTCTTGCTGACCTTCCGGCCCAAAAAGAAGATGAATCGCCTCTCACGCTAAGTGAATACACTCAGCGAATCTTTAGCAAAGAATCGACGCTGCTGATACTTTAATAATCAATCCGCGTTACACGCTCGTTCTGAAAACCAGCGACATCTTGAATAGCTTCCATTACTGAATAAATTCAGGGGCCACCGCATCAACAAAGAAATCGATCTCGTCACCATTGTCCGCTTCGCCGGTAAATTGCCAGACAGGCTTAATCACCGTTGTTGGTGGCCCGTAACTTGGGTTTGCTTCATCAAACTCGGGGAAAATATAGGCAAAGAAATAAACGAGTTTTACTTCATTGATCTGTATTGATTCATAAACGGTTGGCTCATAAATCAGTGAATCCTCTAAAATAACGGGTTCTTCGATAGCAATCTCATCATAATCAATAAACACATCGATACTTTCCCAATCAATCACTGGGAACGGACCGTCTGTTTCGCGAGCTTCCCAAGCGAACAGGTTAAATCGTTCGCCTTCGGGGATATCGGCAGGTGCATCTGGCAGCAGGTAGGTGGCCCCATCATCGGCTACAAACAGAGCTTGCCCGTCCTCGATGATCACTGTTCCCTGCAGGTAGAGGTTTTCAGGATAGTCCGTGATGGCTTCCCAGCCGGTGACTTCAAGAAAACGGCCGTTTTCCGACACAATGCCCTCAAAGCGGAACTGGGTAAAGGACTGGGCTGCAATCGCCTCTAGATCAGCTTGGTTCCCTGTTAGCACAAAGGGATAAGCTTCAATACGCGGCGCAGACACGCCATCGGCCGCTACAAATGTGGCTGGCCAGGTAAAAATGGACACCTGTGCACCAGGTTGATACGTTCGCTGCCAATATTGATATTGGTCTTCGGGGAATGGTGGCTCAATAACCACACCAAGATCATCAAAGTTAGGTGCGTAGCTAAATGGAATCTGGTTCTCGCTAACTCCCGATTGTAACAGGGTCCATGCGTCAGCAGCGGATTGGAGCGGATAATTACCCAATCGCTCAAGGCTATCATATCGCTGCATGCTCATAAACAGCACATTGCCATCGTTGGTTAATCCAACCGTAATTTCGGGTTGGTTTAACGGTGCACCCCGAATGACGCGTTTAAACCAAACTTCATTGCCCCATCCTTTTTCAATAACATATTCAAAATCAAGCAATCCACGCTCTTGCAAGAATGCTTCAGCAAGCGGGCCAGCTTGGTTAAAGTCTAAATTAGGTTGAGCGTCATATTGAAATGAGCTATCGCTGTAATACACACCGATAGCGTCCATATTAAGCGAACGGCCGTTTTCATCAAACGCAAAAAAGATATTGTTAAATGGTTCAAATTCTATTTCTTCAACACCCTCTGGAATGGGCTGTTGATACAGGGCGCCCGTAAACCCTAGCTGGGCTGCAATCACTTGAGCTTCCTCAAAGCTAATCGTAAATTCAGACTGTTGTTGAACTTGTGCTCGACCAGGGCCTGTTGGCAGCTCAGTATTCAAAGAAAAAACTGTGTTTTCAAAGAGATCAACATCAATAAAATCAATTGCTAAATCTTGCACGGGTGCCAATGAGTCAGCCGCACTCACAGTCTCAGTTTCTGAGACCACACCGCCGCCACCGCCGCCTAGGCCAGGGCCACCTGCGGCTAATTGAGATTGATCAAGACGCGGTAGAGCAACGAGCAGGGAATCATCAACTTCTTCATCTGCTTCATCCCCCTCTGCATCGCCGTCGTCTGTATTGACACCTTCCTCAGCAGGTTCTTCGGTAACGGTTTCAGAATTCGTGTCTTCGACCGTCACATCAGTCGCTTCATCTTCTTTAATTGAGTTGATTGGGGCCTGGGTCGGTAATGGTTCGGCGTTTGGGTTAGCACAGGCCACCATCAACAATATGAACAGGAGGGCAACTCTGCCCATCCAATTTTTGCTAAACGTCATCTGTTTTGTCCTCCAAATGAAACCGAGTTCGCCCACTGAAACAGTGAGCTTTCCAATTAGTTTCATGTATTGTAATCTATCCATATGAATGTAACGTCTATTTTAAAGATTTTGTTCCATGGAAATCAACTGAAACGTACGGCACGTACGGGTTGGGTTCAAAGAGGTGTGCCAAATAGTGAGAATGTGGCGGCCCATAGCTACGGGGTTGTTTTTGCCACACTTGTATTAGCACAAGTCGTTTCGGCAGAGATTGATTTGGAGCGCGCGCTGGCGATGGCGGCGCTTCACGATTTGCCGGAAGGCTTAACAACGGATGTTCCTACCCCTGCATGGCGCTACATGCCGGAGGGAATCAAAACCAACGTTGAGCGAGGTGCAATGCAAGAAATTGTAGCGGACAATTCGTTTGCAGATGAGTTTATGTCAATTTTTGAGGAGCTACATGAAAAGCAAACGGCCGTTTCACGCTTGGTCGATGATGCAGATAAACTCGATATGTTTATTCAAGCCATCGTCTATGAAGAACAAACGGGGAACCAACATTTACAGGAATTTTGGCAACGGCCGTATTCCTTCCATTATCCTGAGGTACAACAACTGTATGCTGCGCTTGTCATGAGAAGGCAAAATGACTAAGAATCAAGCGTGACAAACTCTTTTAATCAACCCAATTACCAATTACGAAACAGTTCGAGTAAACTCTCGCTATGAAAACCCGAGACATCATGCTCAACAAAACAGGTGAAATCCTTATTCCTAAGGCAAAGTGGTGCGACGCTTACTTTTCACGAATGCGAGGCTTTACTTTTACCAAGCCGGTTAGGGAAAATCAGGGGCTTGTACTCGTCAATGCCCGAGACAGTCGGGTAGACAGTTCGATTACGATGTTTTTTGTTAATTATGATCTAGGCGTCATCTGGGTCAACAGCAAAGGCATCGTGGTTGATACACTGGTGGCTAAATCTTGGCGACCTTCGTATGCGTCAAAAGAACCTGCCCGCTACGTGATTGAAGGCCATCCCTCAATTCTTGAAAAAGTTGAAATTGGCGACCTCGTCACCTTTGTTATGTAAAGTATGCCAATCCCTATCGTTTTATCCCACTATCAAGCCCAAAAGCTATTAGATGCCATAGATGCCGAACGCACTTCTGTGCCAATCTCACCGGATCTGGAACGCTCAGAAATTTCGGTGCAAATTGAGGGGAATACGGCCGTTTTTC
>JBCCFD010000346.1:0-8783 GCA_039029915.1 Chloroflexota bacterium | reverse complement strand
GGGATGTATATGACGTTGTCTGTGCAGCTTGAATCAAAATCCGCTGAAATTCCAAACTACCCGTTTCCTGAAATGACAGAATGGGATGAAAACGACTTGAATTTAAGACGGCAACTGATTGAAGATATTTCTGAACTGCTACCAAGATTAGGCCAACCGCACAAGCATCCGTTTTTTAAAACTCAGGCCACGGCAGTAACCCCAAATAAGCTCAAAAAGATTAAAGCTTTAGCCACGAAAACCGTTTACCAACTGCAGGAAATGCTAGAAACGGCCGTTTTCGTTTCACAAAAGCTAGGGCTTACCCCGCCCAAAGATCAAAAAGAACTCTCACACCTAAATGATATTTGCTATAGCTTAACTCAAGCGCCTAACTTATATGCCATCGATATTTTTAATTCAGCCTGGCTGAAAGAGGGCCACCGTTTAAAAGCTGCTCTCGATGCGGGTTCTCGCTTGGCCTTTTTGCGTTATGAGTATGATGAGTGGCTCATCCCTTCGGCTTGGGATGCAGATGTTCAACCCATTAGGCAACCACTCATGGTACACGGTGATCGAGGCTTTCTGAAAAACCTTTCAGGTGTTTATCAGGAGTCTCGTAACACGCTGCTGGGCCTCTGCAAGAAAGTTCCGCCTGAATCGGCAGCGGACATGCTTAAATTGGTAGATGCTATTTTGGAATGGCAAATCCAAAAAGAGCAGTTTGACAAGGTTGAGCCACTATTAAAATCGCTGTTCGGGATTCGGTGGATGGGGATTGAAAATTCCGAGTGGCATGAACTTAAGAATGTGGGATATTGGCTCGTTGATTTTTACAGCGAGTTTGCCAAGAAAGACGCACACACTAAGCGAAAATCTGACCCTTTGTCTCATCGATTATTGACGTTCTTATCAAATGATTTTGATGCAGAAGAAGATAACCGTATCAACCAAGAAATGGCGCAGCTGCTTGAACAAACACAGCAGTATGAAACGGCCGTCTCAAAATTTCATGATCTTGCTGAAACTCCTTTAACAACGATTTTTAAATTCCAGCAAAAACGGCTTGTTCGTATTTTAAAAACAGTCGATCAACTTCCCGATATGATTCAATATCACGCCACAATTCGGAAATGCCGAGTGCGCGGGTTGGGAAATATTGTTGAGGTTCTGAAAGACCCCTACTTTGCAGCTCAAGCGAATCGCCAATACTTTGCGGATTGGTTTGAGTGGCAGATCGCTGAAAAGCTAATTGCTCGAGCAAAAGTTGAGTGGGATGTCATTGGTGGATTTGAGTTGGATTCACACTTAACAACTGTTTCTAAATTCAAATCACTCGATGCTCAGTTTTTGGAGAATAACCAGCTGCGATTGGCTCACAAGCATTGGGAAAGCCTTCCAAATTTTCAAGGACACGGGTTAATGGGGTTGCTTATGGCAGAGGTCAATAAGATGCTATTTACTTAGGAGATAAAAACAAAAGATGGCGATATAAAACCCAGAGTCGGATTAAATCTGAACCGTTGGCTAAGGGTTTAGGGGTTCCCGTAGACAAGACTTTGCACGAAACCGGCAGGATTGAATATAAAATTGTCCAACAAATTTTGATTGATGAAGGGAGCCAGCATTTTGAAGAGCTTGAGCGTGCGTTTGGGCGGGTTGTTGGCTTCCGCCAAATCAATGAGGTCTCAAAAAAGATATTTGATACGGCCGTTTCAGATGCTGTTGATAGAAATGTCTTCATCAAGAATGGTGACTTTCTATCGATTTCCGAAAATCAACCCGATCAGCCGTCGGCTCAATTAAGAAGCCGTGCCAATTTGCCTCAAATTTCTCGGAATTTCGATTACGTCCCCCCTGCAGAAATCGAGCTGGCGATTTACCAAATTGTGGAAGATGCTTTTTCAATTCACATTATGGATATCCCCCCTGTTGTAGTTCAACGATTAGGGTTTGAACACATCACCCAAGCGGTAACGCACCGCCTTATTGGCATCGTGATAGATATGTTATTAAACGGCCGTTTGGCACTTCGGCAAGAATGGATAACGATTCCTAAATATGGGACCGCACAGCCTGATGAGGATTTTTACAAACAGTTTTTAACCTACCTTAAGTGACACAAATAACCGGCATTGAATAATATAACGAATTCAAACATCGTTTCCTCGGGTTTCTGAATCGTTTATCTAACAACGAGCTTGACTGTCCCGCTATTTTCCCAACTTGATCACTTTTTGATCGCCTCAAATTTAAAATAACAGCTATGTAAATTTCACAAAATATCTTGAAATAAAACTGGGTAGAAAAGTGAAATTTACTCGGTGAAAATCAAATTTGAGTCGAGTAAATTTCAAGATACTTCTTGATTTTCACATAATTGATTAACTTGTCTTTGCAATGCAAGACACATCGCCGTAGGAGAACGTATGCTTCATAGAAGAATAGCTGTTGTTGGCAGTCTGATAATGTTGTTTTTATTGGTTATTATCGGAATAGCAAGTTGTGGAATAACCCCCTCAGATTTAGCTGAAACTGATTTGCAAAATTCTGTTAATTTAGCTGCTGAAAATGGTCTTGGTAGTGGGAACTGGGATCCGCCAACACCAGCAAATCGTAACCAATGTACCCAAATGTATGACACGATGGAATCATTCCGCATTGACATTAATGGTGTTGTCAGTACATATGATGAGGGCTTTATCAGATGTTTTGATGAAAATGGAGAATTGTTGGAAGGAGCAGATAGAGCGGCTTGCTTTGCTAATTTGACAGATTTAACAGATCGAATTAAGGATGATTATATTGATTTTCAATCTGGATTTAGCTCGTACACTATTAGTTGTAATCAAAAATTTGAGAATTCACCACGTTTAGAATCCCCAATTATTCCAAAAGTTGATCCTTTAACAACAGAAGGTATCGAACCGCCAGAAACTTGGTACAACGGTTGGCTCACTTGCATTCAAGGTGTTCACAATCCTGAATATGCCTTTTTTAACTTAGACGTCGAGTTCCTAACCCCAGACGGACAAAGCTAATCATAAAAAGGTGGCTTGGAATTTTCCAAGCCACCTTTTTTAGTATGTTAATTTCTAGACTAAAAACACCATTGCATCTTAGCAGTAAATTAAATTCTGCCTATTACCTTCCATAATCTCGCAATGCCACACTATCGCCTAGGCTATCATAAATACCGTGGACGTCTTTGCCGTGGAACCGAGCCACATCTTCTGATGGATTAATCGCTTCGGTATAGAAAAAATCAGGTAGTTCATCGTCTGCATCGGTAAAACCGGCACGTCGATTAAATTCCTTTTCAAGCCGGAGCGTTTCTTTGCCTAACTCATGGAAGAAGTCTTCGCTGAGTTCAGTGCCGTGGGCTTTGTTCAGACTGTCAATAATAAAATCAAGTTTTTGAGTGGTCACTGCCCCACCAAAGACGCATAGTCCAAGTGAATCTGTTGCTGCTGAAACAATTTGGGCACCGAGACTAGCTTTCAGTAAATCATCTACGCCTTTCTCTTTCGACTTGTAGCGGGCTACATTCCCCGCCGTATGGTCAGCCCCTTGAGCAGTAACCATCATTGTGATGCCCGTAACTTCAATGACGCGGGGATCATACGCACTAATACCCTGTTTTTTAATCACCGGGATTCGTGCAACATTATAATATTCACCGGCGCGGGCAGTTCCAGACGCAAAAATTTTCCCTTTTTCAGATCCGTCTCTAATTTCTTTTAGAGCCTCAATCATAAAGTTAACATCACCAAATTCACCTAGACCTGCTTCCATTAGCACGGCAATCATGGCACCAGTCTCAATTGTGTCGATACCTAGATCGTTTGCGATGTAATTAAGAGCAGCGAGCTCATCAGGATCGGAGATGCCACAATTGGTGCCTAGTAAGCCAAGCGTTTCATACTCAACGGGTGAAACGACCTCTTTTCCATCAGCATCAGCATAGACATTGCTGCACTGGATAACACAGCCTGGCATGCAGGCGTGGGTGTTCTTGCCACCCCGCATTTTATTCTGCTCTGTAATGTATTCCCCGCCCATTTTGAAGGTTTCTTTGCTGGCATCAACCATTGTGCCCGCGCTGAAGTTGCGGACGGGCAACCCCCCAACGTGATTGGTGTAATCTGCCATGCCCATCGTGCCTACTTTATTAAAAAAGGTAACAATCAGGGGATTGTCACGTAGGGCAGATGAGTATTCGCGAATAGCCATGTTGACTGATTTTTTATCAACAAAGTTCGGGGCCTTGTCCTTATCAACCACGATTGCTTTTATTTTTTTACTACCCATAACGGCCCCGACCCCACCGCGTGCTGCAATCCGCGCTGGCCGCCTTTGTGAATCGCTAAAGGATATGCCCGCAAGAAGACCTTGATATTCACCCACGTTGCTGCACAGCCCCAGCGACACCTTTTTGCCATATTTTTCATGCAATTTCTCAGCCGTTTCAAAATTGCCCATACCTAAGAACCCATCTGCTGAATCAAAGCTAATTGTGCCGTCTCTCTTAAAGTGGATAATGCTCCAATCTTTTGCTACGCCGTGTAGTGTAAATCCTGCTATTTCTAGCTGGCCCAAGGCGAAACTAAATGTACCGCCCCCATTTGCTTCTTTGATACCCCCTGTGAGCGGGCTTTTACACCCGACGCTGGTGCGGTTTGCATTTGAGAAGCTTGTACCGGCAAAAGGGCCTGCTGAAAAAATTAAAATGTTATCTGGTCCAAGCGGATCGACCTCAGCAATATTGCTTTCGAGACATTTTTTTGTGATGAGATACCGTCCGGCTTTGATTATTTCTTCGCCGTGTAGCTCTTGTGATTCAATTTGTTGATCGTTGAGATAGATATCGTAGTAAGTGCGCATTTGGGAATTTCCTTGTGGGTGAGGGATATGATTATTTAATATTTTAGCGTAGATAAGCTGAGCAGTCATCAATTGTGATTTTCGTCACAAACGGCTAGCTTAGAGAGTATGGAAACGCATTGTTGAAGGGGGGTAAATAATTAACGGCCGTTTTAAGCGTATCAGCAAATAAATCGACTGGAGAAATCTTTTTGAAATGAATTTGGAAAAAATTTTCCGTCACCATAAAGAAAAGCACGCTGTCTAAATTTTTTCTATCGCAGCGTTTATTGTGGTGGAGTGAACAATTTAAATGGTTCTTTGTATTGAATTAGCAGACAACGATTCAATATTGGTGAATTTCACAAAATATCTTGGAATATAACAGGGTAGAAGTGCGAAATTCGCTCGGTGAAAACTAAAAACTCAACCTCTTGTTTTCAAGATACATTTTGGTTTTGACGTAAAAGGACAAAGAAATGTTACAAATCGGGATTATTTCAGTTTCAGTGCTTCTTTATTTGCTGACCTTTGCATTTGCAATTTTCATTTTTTATCATCAATATCGTGAGCAATCTCTGCTTCATGCCATTGCTGGATTCTTTATTTCTCCTTATGGCTACATTTGGGCTTGGTTAAACGCAAAAAGGCTCGATTTTATTGACGTCATGGTTGCCGGCACAATCGTCTTTATATTAACTATTGCCTTTCCTTTGGTTCTGGCGTTTCAAGCAACCAATAATCTAATTGCTGAAAGTATTGATCAAGGGGTTGTTATTGTGCCATCTCAATCAGAGGGCACAACAAAAACAGGTGAAGATGGCTCAATCTCGTTCTCTACAGGTATTAGCACAATGCGAGATGGCACTCCAAAAGGCACCGTGAGCCTGAATCAACCGGTGAGAGATACAATTGATGGCTTTTTAGATATTCATGATTGGTCATTTGACGGTCAAGCTGGTCAAACGATTACGATTCAGGTGAATCCAATTGACGGTTCTAATCCTGATCCGCGGGTGGGCATATTAGATGCCAATGGCAATTTGCTCATCGAAGATGATGATAGTGGGGCAAATTTAGGGGCATTGATTCAAAGTTACCAGCTTCCTGCCAACGGAACCTACACAATTCGGGTGGATGGTTGGAATGAAGGGAGCTATGAACTAACGATTAATTAGTGGCTGATGAGGATCTGATAGCTTTGACAAATCAAAATTGGAGCAGGAAATATGATCGATGTACAGCTGGTGCCGCTTACCAAATCCAACTGGAAAGCGGTTGCCAAATTAGATTTGTTGGCTGAACAAAAAGAGTTTGTTCCTTCTAATCTTTACTCAATTGCTGAAGCACAATTTTATCCTGCCGCCCAATCAAGAGCGATTTACTCAGACAGGTTGTTGATTGGTTATGTGCTATACGGCATCGAAGATAGTTCTGGGGAGTGGAAGATATTTAGGTTTATGATTGATCAGGCGTATCAAGGGCAAGGTTACGGCCGTTCCGCGCTTGAGGCTGTTATTAAAAACATGCAAAGCACATCGGGTATCAAGAAAATCAAAATCGCATATCACAGCAGCAACAAAGTGGCTGAGCGACTTTACGAAAAGGCTGGGTTTGTTAAAGATTGTGATGTTGATGGCATCACAACGGCCGTTTATATAGTTGCAAGCTAGGTAAATTTTTGCCTGCTTGGTTTACGACTGCCATGCTTTTCATGCACAGCCGCAATTTCATCAAGAATGAGAGGGTCGCTGCGCAGGCGTGTGATTTCCGAGCGGGCATGGGAAACGGCCGTTTTTCGATTAACTATTTGGGGTATATACCCTCTGATGGGCACCATGCTTTTCCACGGTGTGTGGGCAATGACAGCCGGCACATCACGCAACTCAGGCACCCATTTCTTAATAAACTTTGCTTCAGGATCGTGCGTTATGCTTTGCTTAACTGAGTCATATATGCGCAATGTTTTATTGCCCGTGGTGCCACTTTGCATTTGGATTTGTGGGTAATGAATGCCGGGTTCGTAATCCGTAAACAACTTAGCTAAATGGAGGGCAGGCTTTTGCCAAGGAAGCCAAAGCTCATGGGCTGCAAAAGAAATCAGCATAGCGCGCATTCGAAAGTTTTGCCAGCCTGTTGCTTGCAGGCAGCGCATGCAGGCATCCACGAAGGGATAACCCGTCTGCCCAGTCGCCCACCGCTCAAACTTTTCAGCATCAAACGATCTCATTTGGTCAAACGCCCGAACATAGCTTTGATACTCAATTTCTGGCTCCATTTCCAATTTTTGAATGAAGTGGTCACGCCATGCCAGGCGGCTTTCAAACGCTTGCACCGTAAAGGGGGCAAGCTGAGTAGACGGCCGTTTACATACGCGGAGCACCACCCTGCTGGAGATGACACCTTGAGCCAGATAAGGGCTTAACCGTGAACAGGCATCAAACGCTGTTAGGGGGCTAGACATTCCTTTGACGTAGTTTTGCCCTCGGCTGTTGAGAAACGATAATAGGGTTTCCCGTGCGGCTGTCTCACCTTCAGAGGGAGATTGTTGAATTGGATCGCTGGAAAGTCCAATATCTGAACAAGTTGGAATTTCACCTATAGAAATTTTGATAGGTTGAAGCGCCTTTGGCGGCTGGTAAATTGGTTGACGCATTCGCTTATCACGAATTCCCTGCCAATCGTCACGATTTTTTAGACCCCGCACAACCCCATTGTTTGGCATTTCAATCAAAGGAATGCCCTGATTTTTGAGCCAGCGCCGCACTCGCTGGTCACGTTCAAAGGTGATTTCATTCCCCGTTTCTTCGGGAGCATAAACGGCCGTAATTTCAAACTGTTCGCAGATTGCCTTAAAAGCGTGAATGGCTGTTCCTTTGCGAACAATAAGCGGTTGACCCAGATTTGCCAAAGAGCGACGTAATGCTAATAAGCAGTTCCGAGTAAATTCCCAATGACGCCCTGAATAATCTGCAGCCTTGATAACAGCAGGTTCAATGATATATAGCGGAATAATTGATCCTCGATTTGCGGCCTCACTCAGCGGACCGTGATCTAATATCCGTAGGTCTCGCTTAAACCATACAATTTGTGCTTGCTTCATATTTTGATTATAGCAATGGGGTAATGCATATGGCCCATTAAAAATCAAGTCATTAAAAGGAAAAAGCCGTTCGTAATTTGAACGGCTTTACGCGAATTTTTTTTTAATAAATAGCTTTTTATGATTAGGCTAAATACTTTGTTACAAAAGAAATTTTAGTTTTTTCAGAAAAGAAGTGTTTAAAAACTTCGGTAACAAAGAGCTAAATGGAGAACAAAAAGGTATTTGAGACTTTAGCGCAGTCTTTAAATGGGGTGTGTAACCAGGCTAGAAAAGGCCCCAATCACCACCGGCACCTTCTTCCATCATTGATGGATCCCAGAGCTCTGTACCAATTTCTACGACGACACCACCAGACATCACTTGATTAGCCACGACCCGTACTTGTTCAATAATTTGCGGGCCATAAGGGCAAAACGGTGTCGTCAAAATCATTGTGATTTTTGCGGTATCATCTTCTTCATTGACCTCGATATCACGAAGTAAACCAAGTTCAACAATATTTAATCCAATTTCAGGGTCAATCACTGCGCGGAGTGATTCAACTAGGGCTTCATCTTTACTGGTGATCATTTTATATCTCTCCAAATTAGTTAGTGAACAAAGTGTAAAGCGAAAAGTGAAAAGTTCAAAGTATTCCCTACTTTTTACTCATTACTTATTACTTTTATTCAATATTCTACTTGTTATCTGGCGTTTTTTCTGTGCTCCGTGTGATGCCTCAGCCGTGCGAATTGAAATAGTTTAGAAACCGATAATTGTTTAATGTTTTGACAAACTCCCTTTGCCGGTTTAATTGATCCAAACTGCTTGTCAAAACCTTAGGTTCCGCCGTTGC
>JBCCFD010000345.1:0-8791 GCA_039029915.1 Chloroflexota bacterium | reverse complement strand
TCATATGGAGTTAGAGATGACGCTAGTAATGAAATTTGGTGGCACTTCGGTTGGGAGTGCCGAGGCGATGCAAGAAACGGCCGTACTCATCACAGATACTATGGCCCAATGGGGGGCTGTGGTGGTTGTCGCATCAGCAATGGGGTCAAAGCCGATTAAAGTAACCGACCTGCTGCTCAACGGCGCCTACGCAGCCGCCGACGGTGATTTAGAGCAGGCTAAAAATAACGCAAGCTTGCTGCGTGAGATTCATAAAGAGGCGATTGATGGCTTATTATCGAGCGAGCGAGAAGCGATCTTAGCGGAAAACGGCCGTTTTATTGATCGATTTGAATCTTTATGTCAAGCTGTCTGTGTCCTTGGTGAGTTAAGCCCGCGCGCGTTAGACACCATTGGCGGGATGGGGGAGCGAATGAGCGTGCGCATTTTAGCAGCCTATTTGCGTGAGCAAGGGCATCCTGCTGAAGCGGTTGATGCGACAGAACTTATCTTAACTGATAGTCATTTCCAAGATGCATCCCCCAACATTGAGGGAACAAAGCAGCAAACGGAAGCCAGAATACGGCCGTTGCTTGAGCAAAAAATCATTCCCATTGTGACGGGCTTTATTGGGGCAGATCAAAACGGTGTTCAAACAACCCTCGGGCGGGGTGGTTCAGATTATAGTGGTGCTATTTTAGGGCAGGTGCTTGAAGCCAAAGAGGTTTGGATATGGACCGACGTGGATGGCGTCATGACAACCGATCCACGCATTGTGGATAATGCCCGATCAATTCCTGAGCTTAGTTTCCGTGAAGTATCGGAGCTGGCTTATTATGGCGCCCGCGTTTTGCACCCCAAAACGATGCGTCCTTGTGTAGAAAACAATATTCCGCTCCGCATTAAAAACACGTTTAATCCAGAGCACCCCGGCACCGTTATCGTGCCAAAACGAACCAATCAAAACGGCGGGATTAAGGCCGTGACCGCAATTAAAGATTTGAGCTTGATTACGGTTGAAGGGAAAGGCATGCTGGGCATACCCGGAATCGCCGCCCGCACCTTTGGCGCCGTGGCCAACACAAACCAGAGCATCTTGCTCATAAGTCAAGCCTCATCTGAACAGTCGATTTGCTTTACAACGCCAGGTTCAGCCTCCCAAATGGTGGTGGCTGCGCTCAATGCTGAGTTTGCTAAAGAGCTAGTCCGTCGAGATATTGATTCAATTCAGGCGCAGAATGAAGTGTCTATTGTGACTGTTGTGGGCGCAGGTATGCGTGGCTTACCAGGGGTAGCTGGAAAGGTGTTTACGGCGTTAGGGAACGCATCAGTGAATATTATTGCGATTGCTCAGGGGTCATCCGAATGCAGTATTAGTGTGGTGGTTGAGCAAGCGGAAGCGATAACGGCCGTTCAGTCGATTCATGCCTTGATTTAAAGTTTTGAGAAGAGGTGAAGCCTTCGACAAGCTCAGGCCCCTGATTATGGGAGCAACAAGGGGTGATGCCTTCGACAAGCTCAGGCCCTAAACGAAGCTACATCGCCCCTCGCTCTTCGCCCCATCACCGCTCTCCTTCCCACAGTTGGCGCATCTCTGCCGAGGTTTCGAGCAAATGATCCAGAGTCCCCTCTGCTTCAATACGGCCGTTTTTCAGCACCACAATATGATCCGCCATCTGCAGAATTGATTGGCGGTGAGAGACGATTAGGTAAGTGGCTTCTTTTTGCGTGGCTTTCAATCTTTGCCAAAGTATCTTTTCCGTTTCCACATCAAGGGCGCTTGACAGATCATCCATAACCAGCAGCTCAGCGTTGCGCACAAACATGCGCGTGGCGGCAGCCCGCTGCACTTGCCCCCCAGATAAACGAATGCCCCGAGGCCCCACAAACGTCTCTAGGCCGTTCTCCATTTGACTGAGGTCTTGGTCGAAAACGGCCGTTTTGATCGCCTGCTCAATATCCACGTCCGTCTCGCTTAACCCGAGCAATATATTGTCTTTCAGTGTTTGGCTAAACAGCCTCGCTACCTGCGCGGAATAAGCGATGCGAGGTGGCACCATAAAGTTTGCTGGATCTAAAATCTTTTCACCATTCCACAGCAGGTCACCATAAGGCGTGCCGTGGAGACCCAATATTGTTTTGAGCAAGGTTGTTTTCCCAGAGCCAATCCGCCCGGTAATAACAGTAAGTGAGCCCCGTTTAAGCGTTAGATTGATATTTTGGAGGGAGAAAACGGCCGTTTTCTCATTCTCCTCAACCCCTTCACGCGCCTGCCAAGCTGCCGCCGACGATTCATCAAACGTATACCCCACATTGTGGAATTCCAGCGATTCCAGACGATCTGATGGCGTTTTTATCAGCGGTGGAATTGCTGGCACTGGTTCTTTCATGTAGATAGGTGTGTGGGCCACCACGTTTTCTTCTGGGGCACCCTGCATCATCTGCTCCATACGCGTTGTAGAAACAGAAGATTGCTTGTAACGCGTAATAACCATGCCTGCAATGCGCATCAGATGGGTCGTCGGCCAAATATACGCCGCAAATAGGGCAAAATCACCCAGCGTCATTTGGTCATTTAACAACTGCTGTGCAGTCGTCAGCAGAATTAAACCCAGCCCAATGTCGATGGTTGAATTGGACAGCGCATCAACAAGTTTTGTAAAAACGCGGTCCTTGACCATTGCGTCCTGCCGGCGCAAATTGACTTCCCGAAAATAGGCGATTAACCGTTCCTCGGCTGAAGCGACTTTGATTGCCTGCGTATTTTCAAACATGCTGGCAATGAGGCTCGTAACCTGACTTGTGGACTCACGGCTTTCTCTTCGATACGCTTTGGCCCATTCTCCCATCTGATTTGCCGCAAAAATGACGAGCCCCAGCGGCAAGAAGGTGGCAACTGTAACTAAGGGACTAATAGAAAACATAATCGTAAAAGAAATCGTGGCCGAAATTAGCAGGCCTACCAGATCGTCAATAATGACTAAAGCCCAGAGTAGTTCTTGCGTATCATCACGAAAGGTGCTGATGGCTTCTCCTGTCGTCATTACCTTTCCATTGGCGTTTGTTGGAAGGGGATGAGCACCTGGCATTTGCAAAATCCGACTGAACATGTTGCGAATGAGTAGCGCCATGCTGTGGAATTCAAAGTTGATGTAAGCCAAATCAGCGGCGATGTTGGTGCCTGAAATGAAAAGAAAACTGATAACCTGTAGCCATACAATTGGCCAAACGGAAAGAGCAAAGCCTGCTTCGCCAGTTAACCCATTGAAATACGCGCGTAGAATGAGGCCTGTTGTGGTGATAGCTGCAAAGTGGAGCGAAATACTAATGATGTCACCCGCATAATAAAGCGGGCGATATTTGATAAGCTCGGTAAAGTATCGATAGGATTTCATGCGGACATTCCCTCCCCTAGCCCCGTTTTGATGAGCTGTGAGAATTGTGATAATGGATTGGCCAATAGCCGTTCACGCGTATCGTGTTCGGTGATTTGCCCTTTTTCTAGGATCATGATCTGGTCTGCGCGTTGAACGGTAGCCAGTCGATGAGCGATGATGATGGCGGTACGGCCGTTTAATAAATAATCAATCGCCTTTTCAATCAAAAGCTCGGTGACTGGATCTAATCGTGATGATGCTTCATCCAAAATGACTAGACCGGGATCAAACAAAAAGATGCGGGCAAAGGCGAGCAGTTGGGCTTCACCAGACGAGAGTTCATCGGTAGAGGCAATGTAGGTGTCCAGACCATCAGCTAAGCCATTGAACCACTCTTCTAACCCAAGCAGTTGAAGCGTTTCTAAAATCTGCTCATCTGTAATGCTCATGTTGAACAGGGTTAAATTGTTGCGAAGGGAGCTGTTGAGTAGTTCTACTTCCTGAGTGACCATACCGATACGCTGGCGCAGTTGGGATTGGGTGGCGTCTCGAATATCAAATCCACCTAGCTTGATATCCCCTTCAGTGACATCGTAGAATCGGAAGATAAGCTTGGAAAGGGTTGATTTGCCGCTTCCGGTTCGACCAAGCAGCCCTAAAACCTTGCCGGGTTCGAGGGTGAAATCAATCTTTTGAAGAACGGCCGTTTCTGGTTCGTCTGCATAATGAAAGTCCACTTGATTAAAACGAACAGATAGCGCGCCGTCTGGAAAATCGACACCTGCCCCATCATGAATAGTAGGTCGTTCTTGAAACAAAGCTGCAATTCGCCTCACGCTCGCTGCCGCTCGTTGAAAATCCTGAACCTGACGTGACACCTCCCACACAGGGTCTTTAATCACGTCAATGTAATAAAAGACCAGATAAAGCGTCCCTATTGTCAAGATTTCATTTGTGAATAGAAACGTACCCCAAAGGTGTGCCGCAATATAAGCAAGTAAAAACACGAAGGAAGGCAACGCTCTCATCGTGGAGTTCATGCGCATAGCGCTTCGCATACTGAGCCATCGCTCTCTTTGAAGCATGTGGAGGCGGTTCATAATAAATTGCTCGGCTCGGCTTGAACGAATGATTTCGCTACCCATTAACCATTCTTCAAGGTAGCCAAAGAGATTGGTGTCTGCTTCGCGGAGCCTGCCCCAGCGAGGAACGGTTAGCTTTTGCAAGCTATTGATAATGAGCAAACCGACCGTGACGATAAGGGCGAAAGAAACGCCAAAACGCCAATCAATTTGCCAGACTAAGACAACAACACCAATAATCAAAAGGAAGTTTGTAAAAAGCCGAATCACTAAATCTGAGAAAAATTTGGCTAATTGATTGACATCCCCATCCACTCGTTCGATGAGTTCACCCGGCTTGTTGACCTTATGAAACGACATATCTAACTTTAAGCAATGCTCTGCCAAATCAGCCCGCAGGGCGTTTGTGGCAATCCACGCCACTTGCTCACCAACAAAGGTAGATGCGATATCAATTGCTTGTCGAACAAGCGCCACAAAAATGAAGAGGCCCGCAGCGCCTAACAGGCGGTCAAGAGAGCGGCCCGATTCAGCCGAATCGATGAAAAAGCGCACAAATTGAGGATTGGCTAGTCGCAAACCAATGCTGGTTATAACGAGCGTTATCAGCAAGGTGGCCCGCCATTTTTGGGTGGATAAATATTTTCTCAAGAGCTGAATGTAAATATTCATAAGATGTTTTCCGTTGGGACGTTGTGATGTCACCATTTGCCGAAAATAAAAAAGCTCCGCATCTAGAGTGTGCGGAGCTTTTGCAAATCAACTTCGTGAAGAATGTATAGGTCAGAGCTGTTGGGTTGGCAAATTATCACCGCAAATGGGTGGATGAACTTTTGATGGTGTTTGGCGAACTAAGTTCATTTTTGCCTCAAATAAGTACAGTAGGTTTTGCTCGAAATATTTTGCTCTAAAAAGAGATGAGATTATTGTACCTGCTGTTGATTCTTTGGCAACTTGTCCATTATACTTCGGGGCTATGAGTTTATTCGAGAAACGACAGGCGATTCGCCACCTCTTAGATGAGCAAATGATTGTAGATGGGCTGGCCACCTTTTTTGCCTTTCATTATGACGAGAGCAAGACCACGATTGTTACGATGCCTGAAGCGACTGTGTCTGCTGATGGGTATGTGGCTTTCTCACGCACAGGCATGGATCTGTTTCGCCCTTTTGTAACGATGCGCCTCCCAATGCATAATCATGAGCTGGCTGCGCAGCTTGTTTACTCGGCCATTCCAGAAGGAACGGCCGTTATCATGAACATTCCCACGCATCATTTTCCGCTGATTCAAGCATTCTTTGATATTCAAACCGAAGAACGGCTTAAACTGTATGTCCTGAGTGAAGAACGCCCCGAACCGATAATCAATGTTTTGGTTACTGAAGATAAACACCCAAATGGATATCCTCGCTTTTTAATTCGCGCCAATGATGATCCGTCTCGTCCTGTAGGAGCAGCGGCTGGCCTAAACTGGCTGGGACCAAAATTTGCGGAAATTGCTGTCAATACTAACCCATCATACCGTCGGCGCGGCTGGGGCAAAAGCGTTGTGTCATCCATGGTGCAGTATGTGCTGAGAAACGGCCGTGAGCCTATTTATGCCGTGTCTGATCAAAACAGCGCATCTATTCAATTAGCGGAGTCCGTGGGCTTTGTTGACTCGGGCGTTCAACAATATCTACTGCAGGCTACCTTGCGCCCTAATCCGCTCGGATAAAGGATGATATTGCGTCATAAATTTAATGGTGAGATGCTCGCTCCGTTGGTTAGATAATTTATTTCAACCTTCCTCCCATTTACTCCTGAAATCTAACGAAAATTCTTACTCCTTTTACGGCTTTTTAACGCCGTAAAAGTGCTGTGAAATGCCTCTTTGATCAATTGACTTAGGGGCTTCTGAAATGTTAACTTGTATCTAGTTCTGAGATGTATTGGTAATCAAATTAAGTGATGTATTGGTAATAAATTGTAAATAAAAAGCACCATTCAACACGTTATCAGAATGGTGCTTTTATTTTTGATTCAACATAGAACTAGCTTATTTCGAAGTAAGTGTAGTGGAGGCAAGTAACAACATGGATTTAAAAGCAACAGGCGTCGTCAAATGGTTTAGTCGTTTAAAAGGATACGGTTTTATCAATCCTGATGATGGTGGCCAAGAAGTATTTGTTCATTATACAGCCATTGAAGGCGAAGGATATCGTAACCTTTACGAAGGTGACAAAGTCGAGTTTGAATTGGTAGACCGTGGTCGCGGTCCTCAAGCTCAGAACGTTATAAATCAGCGTAGTTTTGGTCCTTCACAATAGTTCTTCTTAACTTTTAAAATTATTAGAAAGCCCTCTAGAGATTTTTTCTTTAGAGGGCTTTTTTTGTAAATTGATATTTCAAGTTTTTGGATTGCAAATCCATAGTTACTTTCCCCTATTTACCCTATCTGTTGACCGCATTAGACTAGTGGCATGTCGAAAAGTAAGATTCTTGTTGTCGATGATGAAACATCGCTGGTTCAGTTATGCAAATTTATTTTGGAACAGGCTGGGTATACTGTTCGTGGGGCGTATAGCGGCAAACAGGCCTTAAAAATTATTGATAACGACATTCCTGATGTCATTATTTTGGATGTGATGATGCCCGGCATGACTGGTATTGAAGTGTGTCGGAGTATTCGCGATCAGTACGGACATGAACGGCCGTTTATCCTGATGTATACGGCTGATGCTCGTGACGCCACGCGGGATAGCTGTATGAATGCCGGTGCAGACAAATTTGTTACCAAGTCAGTCTCACCATTTGATCTGCCTAAGCAGTTTGAAGAGCCCATGACCCAAAATTGAGCGGTTTCAATTGAGCAACTTTCAGCATCCCCTAAAGTTTAGATAAAAAGGTCTGCGCTAGCTGACTGTTTTCCTTCATCCGACGCACCATGAAATCAACCAAAATTGGAAAGCGCATAAACGATCTTTGCATTGTGTAAGATCGTTTCATGCTATCCCACATTTCCTCATCACACCGCTGCTCATACACCTTTAAAAAGTCTCGGCTCGTGTCACCCTTAGCAAACGCCGCATCGATCGTTTCAGCAGCTACCCGAGCTGAGATCATGGAGTTGTGAATGCCGCCTCCTGTCAGTGGGTTAATGAACCCAGCCGCGTCGCCCACCAGTAGCGCGCCATCATAAGCATGCTGTAGCCGTTTTTGTGAGCCAAAGTTGAGTTGCCAGGTGGCAACATTTTTCAATTGCCCGCCGTTTAGTAGTCTTTTTTTAATGTTGGGGAAGGCCATAAATTGGGCCAACAAATCTTTAAGATTGCCCTTGATTTTGCGGAAATGATCTAAGCGCATGCCCAGCCCAATGTTGGCTGAGTTTTTGCCTGTGGGGAATATCCAGGTGTAGCCAGGCAAGATATCTTTATAAAGGTAAAACTCAACCGTGTTGGGGATTTCTTCAATATCATCAATATAAGCCCGTAAAGCGATGGCCCGGTGTTTATTGGCGTGCTGATTCACCTTGGGTCGAATATGGCGGGTAACTACAGATGTGACGCCGTCTGCGCCAATCACCATCTTGGCTTTGAAATCTGTGGCTTTGCCATTGACGTTGGCGCGGATGCCAGTAATACGGCCGTTTTCTACAATCGGCTCTCTGGCGTGAGCCAAGCAAAACTCGGCCCCAGATTCAACGGCGTGTTTTTGGATAATGTCGTCAAAGTAGAGACGAGGTGCCACAAATGAGTCTGCTCCGTGTTCCCCCTTTTTAAAATGGGCAATAAGCTCATGGTTGCGGGGTGAAACAAGCAGCATTTGATAAAGTGGGTAAAGCTCTCCACGCTCTACTGACGCATTGATTTTGTCACTCATTCCCAGTTGCCGCATTAGTTCGATTGCCCCTGCTGGTACAGCGTCACCACAAATTTTGTCGCGTGGGAACTCTTGCCGATCAAGTAATAAAACATCATACCCTTTTTGGGCCAATATTGTGGCTGCGGTTGCTCCTCCAGGCCCTGCCCCTACCACAATTACATCACGCTCTTGTTGTGTTTTCATCCAATTCTCTCCTCAAATGCAGTGTCAGGTGCCAAGTGTAGAGTGTGCGGTAGATAGTGCGGCAAATGACTGATTTTAAATGCCCTCGTTTTGTTTGATGGTCATAAGTAAGCCTTCACAGCCATCCTTAACCAGTTCATAAACGTAGTCAAAGTTTTTGGTGTAATAAGGGTCAGGTACGTTTAGCTCACGTCCGTTTTTAGCAAATTCTAAAAGCCGGTAAAGACGAGGATGGTTCCCGTATCGCTGTTTGAGTACGCTCAAATTGCTGTCATCCATGCCGATGATATATCGTTGGGGGTCTTG
>JBCCFD010000344.1:0-8802 GCA_039029915.1 Chloroflexota bacterium | reverse complement strand
TCTGGTTGTTTGCTCGTTTGCAGCGCTTTGACAAGGTCTTGTTCTGATTCTGTTGTTAAGGTGTACTTTATCTTTTTTGGCATACTCGCTGTTTTATCCGACTATGCCTTTTTTTCAAATTAGGAACTTCTTTTTATTTAAACCATCATTTTGAAATATCGTCTTTAATTTTCTCAAGCTGAGCCAGCGTTGCCTCTTTGCCCAGCTGGATAAACTCATCGGTTTGAGAAAACCGGACAAATGATTTGCCCGCTAAGTCAGGCACGATTAGACAATCCGCTTGATGAATGCCGCCCCCTGAAGAACGAACGCTGGTAAGTAATGTAGACCGCAAAACGCCAAAAAGGCCAAACCTCGGTTTTTCTGGGGTAAATAAATCAACGGCAATGACGTAATCTGCACCCATATCGCGTAAAACATCAACTGGGCAATTATTGGAAACACCGCCGTCGCACAGCAAACGGCCGTTTAGCTCAACAGGAACAACCACGCCCGGAATTGAGCTGCTTGCGCGAACCGCTTTACCAACCTGCCCCGCTGAAAAAACATAGGGAATCCCTTCATTCATATCCGTAGCAACAATGGCACAGGGAATTGGAAAATCTTCAATTGCTACATCATTGATAAACTCATTCAGAAGCGGCTCCATTCGAGCAAAGCTAATAAATCCTCGCTTGTTTAACGTAGGTCGAACAAACTTTGACCATCCCATACCCTGTGTAAATTCATAAATCTGTTCTGGAGATTTCCCACTAGCAAACAAACCAGCCATAATTGATCCCGCACTTGTGCCAGCAATATAATCAATTTGGATATTCGCCTCTAAGAGTGTTGATAAAACTCCCAAATGGGTAGCACCGCGCACAACGCCTCCCCCTAAAGCAAGACCTATCTTCATGCTTCACGTCCTTCCACTATCTTTGCCATTAAAAAGGCCATCAAAAACCAAGGCATAATATGCATTCTTGTGCCCCAAACGGTGGGATCAATCAAGCCATGTAAGAGCATCAATATTAATCCAATCCACGCCCCCAATAAAAACAGTGATTTTTCATCACCGCTATTTGCTATGCGAATTAACCGACTTTTCCAAACCAAATACAAAGTCAAATATAAATATGCAATTAAGGCCGGTAGCCCTAAATCAACACCAATTTGAAAGAAAAGATTATGCGCCCCCGGATCTGCAAACGGTGGGAAGGGATACAGTCGTTCACCAACAACATTAAATGCACCCATCCCTACCCCAGTCAGAGGGAAATCACGTAAAATATTTAAGGCTAGTTCCCAAACAAGCAACCGAAACCCTAGGGTATTGGTGTTGGCTAAGGCATCAACGGCCGTATCAGTTGATGCTGGTTCAATAGCAATCAGCGCCAATACGACAACAACAACACCGGTACCACCCAACAGGGCAATCTTTCGATAGCCTAATGCACCTAAAATAAGCACCATACCTATACCGCCAACTAAATAGCCACCGCGCGATCTTGTCAGAAACAGCATTAGCATCATTAAAAATGTCCCAATGATAGCAAGCCACACTTTCCAGGTTAGCGGCTGAGCTAGGCAAGCCAATGCATAGACAAAACCGATTGGAAAAAGCATTAAAAGGATAGTGGCCATAATGTTAGGGTGCACCGGATTAGAAAGCAGCAAGGGTAGCTGATGATAAAATGAATCAGGGATAAATCCACCCTTATTTTGTTGAAATTCAATAATAAATGGGGAAGCGATCGACAAAAATGACCCTAATCCAATGAGACCGAACCCAAAATATTCAAAATCTGGCTGAGTTTTAAGCCAACAAACAATCGCTACAAAGCAAACTAGACTCGCCACATGGCGACTCACGGCGGGAACAGTGAGGTCTAAATCGGCAGTCACCCAAAGCGATAACAATCCCCACGCCGCCAAAATGAGTATGAAAAAGATTAGCGGAAGGGTCTTATAATTTCGGTGGGGCCAAATCCACTCATAGCCAAGGCCTAGCAAAATAAAGCCCCAGCCAATCAAGCTGGGGCCAAATAAATTTTCAATCAGACTGCCGCCGATGACGGCAAGTATGCCACTATTTTTTTTAATAAGCAGCAATAGTTCAGTAAGCACCGTTCCCTCTTAAAACAATCCAAGGGGTCTTAATCAAAATATAGATATCCATCCAGATTGAATAGTTCTGAACGTAGAAAATATCATCGTCGGTGTGGAGGTGCATCGGTTTATCTGAACGGCCGTTAACCTGCCACCAGCCCGTCATTCCTTGAGGGACCGCAAATCGTTTATGCTGCCACGGCTCATATTGCTCTACCATCCAAGGCAGTTCGGGTCGGGGGCCAACGAGGCTCATTTCCCCTTTAACCACATTTAAAAGTTGAGGCAGTTCATCAAGGCTGGTTCGACGTAGAAACCGGCCTACCTTTGTAATTCGAGGGTCATCACGTCGTTTGAAAATAATTTTGCCATCTTCATTCAGTTCGTTAATCTCTTCTTGCAAAGCTTCTGCCCCGACAATCATCGTGCGAAATTTATACATTCTAAAGATACGGCCGTTTTCCCCTAACCGCTCTTGTGGAAACAAAATAGGGCCGTTTGAATCCAGCCGCACCATAATCGCAATAATCAGGTAAACAGGCGCCGCGCTCAAAAGCATAATTGTGGACAAAATTAGATCAAAAATCCGCTTCACCAATCGTTGCACATCATTTAAAGCCGGATCGCGCAGGTTGATCATTGGAATGCCCCCAAAATCAGACACAGAGGCACGATACAGAGCTAAACTAAAATAATCGGGAATCACTCGAACATTCACGGGAAGATTATGAAGCTCAGAAACTAAATGATTAATCTCACCAAATGCTCGCTGCGGCAAAGCAATAACAACATCATCAATCCCATTATTCTCAATCACTTCAGACACATCTTCAATTTGCCCTAAAACATCAATCTGTTCTTGCTTAGATGTATCGTCATCTAAAAATCCCACAAATTGTAAACCTGACCAACCGTATTGGTTGACCATCTCTTTGACATTTTGACCAATTACTCCAGCTCCAACAATTAAAACGCGGCTAATTTGGGAAGGCCGTTTCCTAAACCTAAATATGATTCTAAACGCTGAACGCCACAAGAGTACAAAAACAATATTAGCCAGAGAAAATGTAATTAATAACCATCTTGAAAAATCACGGAAGGCCAAATACAAAATACCAGCACACAGCAAAGTGGCAAAGCTTGAGGCAACAAACACAACTTGCACTTCATCGACAACTTTATGGTTGCGTTTGGGATCATAAACTGACGAAAACAAAAATGTGATTATCCAGGCCAGTGGGATAATCAGATATAGCGGTTGTGGGACGGAATATTCATCGACTTGAACTAAAAAAGGGAGGGCGGGCATTAAAGGACGGATGTAATTTGCAAAAGACAAAGCCAACCAGCTGCTACCAAAATCGAGCAAAATCGAAAATATTGCAAAATTAACAGTAAATCGCCGCAGCATCGCTACGCCTCCTCATGATTGCAGGCCAGACTGGAACCACCCTGCCTATCATTTTTATGAGTTACAAAAACTTTTTAAAAATATGGTCTTTGCAACCCCTCTAAGCAAACTCTCTCGGGGCTTAGAGCTTCCGGAAAGCTATTCCGGACTGCTTATTGCATGCTAAAAACTTTCCGGTAAGCGTCTAACAAGTACGGCTTACTGAAATCCCATGCGAGCTGCTTATGAACCCTTTCCAACCCATAAGCACCCATTTCTTGTCTACGTTCGGGGCTATCTAACAACTGATCAATCAGTTCAGCAAATTCATCTACGTCATTTGGTTGTGCATAAACGGCCGCTTCCTGCGCAGAAAAGTGATTTTCTTTCAAATCAAAAGCCACCGTTGGCTTCCCAAATGCCATATACTCCATAATTTTATTCATGGTTGATTGATTTGACCAATCTGTATAAGGATCAGGGTCAACACATAAATCGGCCGTGGATAGATAGCGGCATAAATCTTCATCAGAAACCCGCCCCGTAAATTCCACAAAATCCGTTAAAGCCAGGTCTTGATTTTGGCTCCTAAGCTCATCCAAGGAAGGCCCACCACCCATTAACACGAACTTCACATCTTTTCGTTCATGTTTATCCTTCAAAGTCTTAGCGGCGTGAAGCACGTAATCTACCCCATCTTGGGGGCACATCTGCCCCAAGTAGCAAATAAGGAAATCACGATCATCTTTTAAGCTCTCTTCAGGTGCTTTTTGCTGAAGCCGCTCAAAGTCTGGTCCCGTCCGGACGATAAACACATTTTCTTCGGGAACACCGCCTCGCCGCATAGCAATTTCTTTATGGGATTCATTTGTCGTAACAACAACGTCAGCTGTTTTGAATGTCAGCTTTTCTAAAAGCAACAGGCCACGATACAAAATCCCTTCTGACCCTTCATCCTTTGCCAAATACATTTCAGGGGAAAGATCATGATGATCAAAAAGAAATTTTTTACCAAAAATTTTATAAAACCAAGCTAAGAGGAAATAGGTTTCTGGGGGGTTACAAGCATGGATCACATCAAAACCGCGTTGACGCCACGCTTTTAATGAGAGCCAAGCTGTCATGAGCCAGCAGTACACAAATTCATAAACATATCCAAGAACACCATGTGCTTCGATGGGCGCCTTGTAACGATATATTTGAATGTTTTCATGCATCAGCTGACGTTCTTGATACTTCCCATGCTTACCGGTTGGTGATATGACTGAGACTTGATAGCCAGCCTCTTGAAGCGTCTTGGCCTCTAACCATACTCTTCTATCAAATGGGACTGGTAAATTTTGAACAATAATAAGAACCTTACCAGCAGATGCCATTGTAGGTGCCTCCAAAATTATTCATTTGTTGACCATTTAAGCGAACCAAGTCGATGAGAGTGTGCTGTGGGGTTAGCAGTTCAAGTAACTGATCATACTCCTGATTTGAAGGTTTTTTGGCAATGACGATTGTTTCAGATTGCTGGACCGTCTCTTTAAGTGTGGGCTGCATCAGCGACCCAATATGAGGCATAATTTGATCGATATAGGCTTTATTGCTGCCGTGTAGCTTATTCAATGAGACTTCTTTATCATAAATATTGACATTAAACCCTTTACCAATTAAGCGCTCTGCAAGCTCAACAGCTGGGCTTTCTCGTAAGTCATCAGTATCGGGTTTAAAGCTAATGCCCACCAAGCCGATTTTTTTCTTCCCGTGATCTACTAGCATATCCAACGCTTTCTGGGTTTGGAGCTCATTGCTCGGCAGGATTGCCTCCATGACAGGCAGTTCCAAATCAGCTTTTCGACCGGCGTAAAGCAAAGCTCTGACGTCTTTAGGGAGACAAGATCCCCCAAAAGAAAAGCCTGGTTTTAAATAGACTGGGGATAAATTAAGTTTGGTATCTTGGATGAATATATCCATCACTTGGTGGCTATCAACGCCATAAGCTTTGGAGATATTCCCAATTTCATTAGCAAATGCCACCTTTAAAGCATGAAATGCATTACTGGCATATTTAACCATTTCTGACACGCCTAGCGTGACAAATTGAACGGGGGCGTCTACTTGAGCATAAAGCTCAGCTAACTTTCGACCGGCACGGTCATCAATTTGCCCAATGATCGTGTAGGGTGGGTTATCAAAATCTTTAATGGCAGTCCCTTCACGTAAAAATTCTGGATTGACACAAAATCCAAAATCGACGCCAGCTTTCTTACCTGAAGATTCTTCAATAATTGGAATGAGGCTACCAAAGGTGACGCCTGGCAAGATTGTGCTGCGGATGGCAACGACAGTATAGTCACTTTTGGTTTTTAAGATTTGACCTATTTTTTCACAAACGCCTTCAACGTAGGCTAGGTCTAGTCCCCCATTTTTTTGCGAAGGTGTGCCAACACAAACAACTACAATTTCTGATTGATTAACGGCCGTTTCTGCATCTGATGTCGCGGATAAACGACCGTTTTTTATGCCATCCTGTAATAATTCTTGCAAGCCCGGCTCAATGATGGGGCTTTTTCCTGCATTAATCGTATCGACTTTAATAGGGTTAACATCCACCCCAACGACCTCATGGCCGTCCCTAGCAAAACAGGCTGCCGAGACACAGCCGACGTATCCCAAACCCATTATTGATATTTTCACTTAATTCTCCTCTATACAACAAAACCCGCATGCTTTACAGCTTAACGAGGTACCCCTTACCCGGTTTCTTTATTGCATTTCTCGTATCAACGATAACTTTGGCTGTGTTTGATAGCCAATCCCAATCGTATGAATCATGATTGGTCACAATGACCACACAATCAGACCAAGAAACAACTTCATCTGTAAGAGATATTGAATCTAAACAGATTCCCTCATATTTTAAAGTTTCAACAAACGGATCGTGATAATGCACATCTGCACCGTAATCGCACAGCCCCTTAATGATATCCAATGCAGGGCTTTCACGCACATCCCCCACATTTGGCTTGTAGGCCACCCCAACGACTAAAATACGGCTTCCATTGATCGCTTTTTTATTTGCATTCAACGCCAGCATCACTTTATTAATCACATGATTAGGCATAAAGCCATTGACCTCTGTCGCCAATTCAATAAATCGAGCCGTATAATTGAGTGTTTTCAACTTCCAGCTTAAATAGTGGGGATCAACAGGTATGCAATGACCTCCCAATCCTGGGCCAGGATAAAAAGGCATAAAGCCATAAGGCTTTGTTTTTGCCGCTTCGACAACCTCCCACACGTTTAACCCCAATTTATCGCACATAAGGGCCACCTCATTGACGAGGCCAATGTTTACCGCCCGAAAAGTATTTTCAAGGATTTTAACCATCTCTGCGGCCCCTGTGCTTGAAACAGGAACGGGTTGCTCAACGATCGTGCCATAAAGTTTTAAAGCGAGCTGTAAGCAACGATCTGTCACGCCGCCAATCACCTTCGGCGTTGTATAAATTGTAAAATCAGTTCGTCCGGGATCAATTCGCTCAGGGGAAAAAGCTAAATAGAAATCTTGACCAACTTTTTTACCATTTTTTGCCAAACGAGGCAGAATTATTTCATCAGTTGTGCCAGGATAAGTGGTGCTTTCTAGAACAACAAGTTTTCCTTCAACCCCTGTCTGAGCGATATTTTCGGTGGCGTGTATGATGTACGATATATCAGGATCTTTTGTTTTTGTTAATGGGGTCGGCACGCAAATAGAGATGGCATCTACATCTTTTAGCATTTTGTAGTCAGTGGTGGCGGTAAAACGGCCGTTTTTCACCATCATCTTCACCTGTTCGTCAGGCACATCCTCAATATAGCTTTCACCTCGTGCTAATTTTTGAACTTTTTCTTGAGCGACATCTACCCCAACAACCGAAAATCCGGCTTCGCAAAAGGCCAATGCTAAAGGCAGTCCTACATAACCCAAGCCGATAATACCGACTGAAAATTGACGAGATTCGATTCTATTTAATATTTCCACGATTGATTTCCTGATGGAAGAAACCGCAAAATTGATTTACCAATGAATTGAAATTTTTTCTTGCGATTTACCCAGTGTGTTTTAAGTGAGAACCTGAGGTTCATAACAGTTTGCATCTAAAAGAAGCAAAATAAGGAACCCTTTGATCATAAATGAGCAGCCCTTAATCAACAATATAAACACATAGGACATTGTAGGGATTATTGAGTCGCGATTGGCGTCTTAATGAACTGTTCATGCCAAATTTCAAACGTCATCAGGCTAAACAACAAACGTTTATGGTCTTCACGCCCTGAATAATGCTCATCTAAAATCGATTCAATAGTGCTTGAATTAAGATAAGCTTGACAGCCAGAATTTGAGGCTAGGAGACGGTCATAAATTTCATTCCGCCACTCTCCCCGAAACCATTGGTCAACTGGGGTTGCAAAGCCGATTTTACGCCGATTAATAACTTCATCAGGTATCCATTTGGAAACCGCTTTTTTCAAAATATACTTCCGAACGCGACCTTTTATTTTCAACGAAGGAGGAATACGCTCAACAAATTTCATAAGGTCTAAATCAAGAAACGGCACCCGGGCCTCTAAAGAATTTGCCATAGACATTTTATCACCATAAATGGCTAAATTATCAGCCTGATAGAGACGCGCATCCATGTAAAGCATTTGGGTTACACTGTCCAAATGGTTAACTTCTTTTTGAAGCTCATAAACGCTTTTGTAAAAACCATTGGTGTGCATGATATCCGACTGATAAAGCGATTTTTGAAGAGATGGATCAAACGTATTGTAGATATTAATGATCCGCTGTGTGTTATCAGACTCTCCCAATGAATTAACGGCTCTTTTGAGTCTCTCATTTCTTGGGAGCGCCATGACAATAGGTGAAATCAAATAATTACGGATTGGAGAGGGCACGCGACGATACCATTCGCCGTATCGTTCCCCTAAATAACGATGATAACCGGCAAAGGGCTCATCGGCTCCTTGTCCCGTCAAAACTACCTTCACATGCTTGCGGGCAAGTTCGCACACTTTGTACATGGCTAGGGTAGAAGCGGTTGCAACAGGCTCCTCTAAATGGTGAATGGCATGGGGCAAAAATGAGGAAAATTCATCAGCAGATATTACCACCTCATGATGGTGACTATTAATTCTTTGGGCATGTTGCCGAGCAAAATCAAGTTCGTTATCTTCAAAATCACCATCAAAACCAACGGTGAATGTATTGATTGGTTGTCCGGAAATTTGGGTCATTAACGAAGCCACGGTAGATGAATCAACCCCACCACTCAACATGGCTC
>JBCCFD010000343.1:0-8839 GCA_039029915.1 Chloroflexota bacterium | reverse complement strand
CACAACGACAAGTGCCACAACATGCTTGGCAAGCATGTTGTCGTAACCTTACCCCCACATTTAGCCCAATCCGCCATTAATTATGAGCCACCGCTGCCAACGGCCGTTTCCCAAACAATGGCGCAGACTCAAACGTGGATGGGGCAAGCGATGAAGGTGTCGCTCGTTTACAAAACCCCTTTTTGGCGTCAGCGCGGGCTGTCTGGTTTGGCGGTCAGCTACCGAGGGCCAGTGCAGCAATTTCACGATGCCTCGCCTGACGATGATAGCTGTGGCGCACTGTTTGGCTGGTTAGGCGATGGCGGCGCCGGACGAGAGCTGCCCTTTGAAACGCGAAAAGCTGAGATCATTGAGCAAGTGACACGAATTTTTGGGCCAGAAGGGGCCAAGCCTCTCCATTATGCTGAACTCAACTGGGACAAGGAGCCTCACACCACAGAGACTTCCTACCAGTTAGAAAACCCCCAAGAGCATCCTCAATATGGACATCCCCTATTACAAGAAGCCCAATTAAACGGCCGTCTTCATTTCGCCGTTACAGAAGCCTCGCCCGTCAATGGAGGGTACTTAGACGGCGCGGTTTACATTGCAAAGCAGGTGGCCAATCGGATTATTAGTAAGGGGTAGCAAGTAGTAAATAGCAGCTGGCAGATAACAAACACACTCTATCTCTAGCTCTATACTCAAGCTAAAGATCACACTGTAAGTAAATCGTCTCGCTCTGTTTGCGAAACCCAAGAGATTTGTAAAGGCGAATGGCCGGGTGATTCGATTCCCACACGCCGAGTGAAACGGCCGTTTTGCCCGCCGCTTTTTGGCTTTGAAGGATATGATTTAATAGGAAACGGCCGTAACCCTTCCCGCGTCGCTCTGGCACAATACCAATTGGTTCGATTTCAGCAGTTTGAGAATTTGGGTATTGCACCCAAGCAAAGCCAACCGTTTTAGCCGCTTCCTTTAATAGGAGAAGCTGATTCATTTCTTGTTGAGTATCCTCAATATCCCGTCTTGAATAAGGTTGATACCAAGCCGTTTCTGCAAAGCATTGGTCATACAGAGATGGGAGCACGTCAATGACTTCCCCAGGGTGCACGATTGAGATAGTCAAATTAAGCTGATGATTCGTTTGCTGCTGCGCTATTTCACTCAATTGGCACGTCATGCTCCGCTCTGCATGTTCAACAAAAAACTTTTGCTTTTGTAAAAATTGGGCGGCTGGCGTTGTGATATCTGTAACGGGATAGCTTAACTGTTTAACGGCCGTATCCTGCAAATCATCCATCATCCGCGCTAAAAGCTGACTGCCGACCCCTTGTCGCCGCCTTGATGGCGCAACAGCCCCAATAAGCTGATACAAACCTGATAAACCTGGAATCGCCACCACCATCCCAAACCCACACGGACGCCCATCCTGCACCAGCACCCAATTTTGATGAGCTTGCTCTAGGATGTTATGGAGTTTTGTGGGTGAAACGGCCGTGTCCAGCCATTGCACAAACGCTGCTAAATCCTGCTGTCTATAACTCCGAATCATAGAAAGAGTGTCACGTATCACGTGTCAGGTGTCAAGAGGAAAGGCTCTAAAGTAGCAAAGCAGCAGAACAAAAACCCCTACTCACCTGTCGCCCCCTCACCCTCTCGCACCTCGCCCCCTCGCCCTCTCGCACCTCGCCCCTCGCTCTTCGCTCCTCGCCTTTCCCCCTCGCCCCTCACCCCATCTCTCTTCACTTTTTCACGATAAACCCTCTTAAAAAATGCTGCCCGCAACACCCTCTAAATTGATCCTTGACAAAAAAACTTTCTTGTTTATACTTTTTTTCACAAATAGCGAATATTCGCTAAAAGAATTGGATCACCTTAAAAACAAGCATTCGCGGAGAGTAACCGAATGAAAAATCGCAATCTTCAAATCACAGGGACAAACAGTTTTCCAGAATTCGAAACGATCCTCACACCTGACGCCTTGAACTTTGTGTTCTCATTAGAAATGGCTTTTCGCGAACGACGCTTGCACCTCCTCGAAAAACGTATTCAGCGTCAAGCCCGCATCGACGCTGGCGAAAAGCCCGACTTTTTACCAGAAACAGCCCATATTCGGGAAAGCGATTGGACCGTTGCCCCTATCCCCAAAGACTTAGAAAACCGTCGCGTTGAGATTACCGGCCCTGTTGACCGCAAGATGGTCATCAATGCCCTAAACTCTGGCGCTAATGTCTTCATGGCGGACTTTGAGGATTCACACTCACCCACTTGGCAAAATACTATTCAGGGTCAGCAAAACATGATTGATGCCAATAAAGGCACGATCACCTTCACAAATCCTCAAAATGGCAAGTTTTATTCACTCAATGACACAACGGCTACTTTAATGGTTCGCCCACGGGGTTGGCATTTAGACGAGAAGAACGTTGTAATAAACGGCCGTTCCATCTCAGGCTCCCTCTTTGACTTTGGCCTTTACTTTTTCCACAATGTCCACCCCTTAATGGAAAAAGGGAGCGCCCCCTACTTTTATCTCCCCAAACTTGAAAGCCATCTTGAAGCCCGCTTATGGAACGATGTTTTCAACTTTGCCCAGGAACAACTAAACATTCCTCAAGGCACCATCCGAGCTACGGTGCTCATTGAAAACATCCTCGCCACCTTCGAGATGGACGAAATCTTATACGAACTGCGGGATCACTCTGCCGGGCTCAACTGCGGACGCTGGGATTACATTTTTAGCGCCATCCGCACCTTCCGAAACAACCCCGACTACATCTTGCCAGACCGTGCTCAGGTCACCATGACCACTCATTTTATGCGGTCGTACTCACAGCTTTTAATCAAAACCTGCCACCGCCGCGGCATTCACGCTATGGGCGGCATGGCGGCTCAGATCCCCATCAAAAACAATCCCGAAGCCAACGAAGCCGCTTTGCAAAAAGTCAAAGCAGACAAAGAGCGGGAAGCCAAAGACGGTCACGACGGCACGTGGGTTGCACACCCCGGTCTTATCGCGACGGCCAAGGCAGTCTTTGACGAGGTCATGCCCGGCCCCAACCAAATTGAAAACAAGCGCGAAGATGTGACGGTAACGGCCGTTGATCTGCTCGCCGTTCCCCGCGGTGACATCACCGAAAAAGGCATGCGCACCAACATCGACGTTGGCATTCAATATATGGCTGCTTGGCTTAATGGCAACGGCTGTGTGCCCATCCATAACCTGATGGAAGACGCCGCCACCGCCGAAATCTCCCGGTCACAGCTGTGGCAGTGGGTCAAAAACCCCAACGCCAAGCTAAATGATGGTCGTCCCGTAAACCTCACCTTATTCAAAACAATGCTGCCTGAAATATTAACCGATCTCAAGACCACAATGGGAGAGGCCCAATACCAAGACGGCAAGTTTGCCAAAGCTGGCGAGCTGTTTGACGAGCTCGTTTCAAAAGATGATTTCGTTGATTTCCTTACGCTACCGGCGTATGAGTTAATAAACTAGGGACTAGGGGTTTGGGATTAGGGACTGGGGTAAACGCCCCCCAGTCCCTAGCCCCCAGCACCCAGCCCCCGAGGAGAATCCCATGTTCAAAGAGTACGATGTTCGTTCATTAGAAAACAATTGGCAATTTAACAAACGCTGGCAAGGCATTACCCGCCCATACGGTGCAGAAGACGTTTGTCGTCTTCGCGGCTCTATTCAAATTGAGCACACCCTTGCTCGTATGGGGGCTGAGCGTCTCTGGCAGTTGATGCACTCTGAACCATTTATCAACTGCCTTGGTGCTCAAACGGGTAATCAGGCAGTACAAATGGTTGAAGCTGGTTTAAAAGCAATCTACCTCAGCGGTTGGCAGGTCGCAGCTGACGCCAACGGTGCCGCGGCCACTTACCCTGACCAAAGCCTTTATCCAGCAGACAGTGCGCCAAAGTTAGTTCAGCGCATTAACAACGCTTTACAGCGCGCCGATCAAATCAATCATATGGGCGGTAACAAAGACACTTACTGGTTCGCCCCCATCGTTGCCGATGCTGAGTCAGGGTTTGGTGGCGCGCTCAACGCCTTTGAACTAATGAAAGCAATGATTGCTGCCGGTGCCGGTGGTGTTCACTTCGAAGACCAGCTCTCCTCCGCCAAAAAATGTGGTCATATGGGTGGTAAGGTGTTAGTACCCACCCGCGAATTTATCCAAAAACTCATCTCTGCTCGCTTAGCGGCTGACGTGATGGGCGTGCCCACCGTCTTATTTGCCCGCACTGATGCAGACTCAGCCCAGTTACTCACCAGCGACATCGATCCGCGCGACCGTGAATTTATTATTGAAGGGGAACGGACCAGCGAAGGCTTCTATCGCATCACCGGCGGTATCGACTGCGCCATCGCCCGCGGTTTGGCGTACGCCCCTTATGCCGATGTCATTTGGTGTGAAACCTCTACACCAGATTTAGAAGAAGCAGAAGCGTTTGCGAAGGCGATCCATGCGCAATTCCCAGGCAAGCTGCTGGCTTACAACTGCTCACCTTCTTTCAACTGGAAACGCAACTTAGACGATGCCACTATCGCTCGCTTCCAAAAAGCACTGGGCGAAATGGGCTACAAATACCAATTTGTGACCTTGGCCGGTTTCCACTCGCTCAACAGCGGCATGTTTGAACTAGCAAGTGCTTATAAACATGAAGGCATGGCTGCTTACTCTCGTTTGCAAGAGAAAGAGTTTGCCCTTGAAGAAGAAGGGTTCCGCGCCATTAAGCACCAAAGCTTTGTTGGAGCTGGCTACTTTGATGAGGTTCAGTTGATGGTTTCCAATGGCATGGCGTCAACGGCCGCTTTGAAGGGCTCTACGGAAGAAGCGCAGTTTGAAGACAGCGGTGCTGAAGAAGCAGCCCAAAATGGACACGTCGAAGAAGAACCACGTAACATTCCGATTTTTAAGTTTTAGACACCACAGTTAACTTTTTTATATCTCCTTTGTTGCAAACGGCCGTTTTTATGGAAACGGCCGTTTGCTTTTTCAATGGGTTCAGTAAAAGCTTGAAAGACAATGCACCTACACGGATAACACAAATTTTTATCCGTTTGTTTATACAAGGAGCGAATCATCTACATCAACGACAACCTATTATTGCCTAATCAAAAAGCCCCCTTTCACCCTGTTTACTGATTCACAAAAAACGCATACAATATACAAGTATCTGAATCCTGTAAATTGCAACTTGCAACTTGCAACCACATCTCAGGAGTCCAAATATTTTGAAAAACTTCCTAAACATCGCCGACCTCACCTCAGACCAACTCCTTGGCTTACTCGAACTAGCCCATAAACTCAAAGCCGAGTGGAAACAAGGTGGCAACAAGCCCATCCTCAAAGGCAAATCGCTTGCCCTCGTTTTCCAAAAACCATCCCTGCGTACCCGAGTCTCCTTTGAAATGGGCATGGTTCATTTAGGAGGTTATGCATTCTATCTAGGCCCATCTGAAATCAAAATGGGTGGGCGCGAAAGTGTACCAGACGTAGCTCGCGTTCTTTCAGGCTATGTCGATGGCATCATGGCTCGCGTCTTTGATCATGACCACATTCTTGGCTTAGCTGAATATGCCTCTGTCCCTGTTATAAACGGCCTTTCCGATTACAATCACCCAGCTCAGGGGCTAACCGACCTTTTTACAATACAAGAAAGGCTTGGTAAGCTTGAAGGGTTAAAAATGGCGTACATTGGTGATGGTAATAATGTCACCCGCTCATTGCTATTTGGGGGCATGTTAACAGGTATGCACGTCTCCATTGGCTCCCCAGCCGGCTACACCTTAAACGAAGATGATTTCACCCTAGCCGACTCACTTAAGACCAATGGGGCATCCTTTGAGCAGTTCCACGACCCAATTAAGGCTGTACAAGACGCAGATGTCATTTATACTGATGTGTGGACAAGTATGGGTCAAGAAGAAGAAACGGCCAAGCGGCTTCAGGTCTTCCCTCCCTATCAAATCAATCAACAGCTTGTTAACAAAGCTAAATCTAATGCAGTGGTTTTACACTGCTTACCCGCCCACCGTGGCGAAGAAATTACCGACGAAGTTGCCGATGGTATCCAGTCAGCCCTCTTCCAACAGGCTGAAAATCGGATGCACGCTCAAAAAGCCATATTGGCAACGCTTCTAACTTAATTTTTTGGAGACAGAGAATTGGCAAACAATCGCGCCCTTTTTGAAGATGCATTAGCACGAGGTCACTCATACATTTGGGAGCAGTCCTGGGATGAAGCTATCGCTGCTTTCAACCAGGCCGTCGCTGAAATTGACGACGAGTCAGCTGCTTACGCTGGTTTGGGCATGGCTTACCTTGAGCAAAACAAACTCAAAGAGGCATTGGGAAATTACAAGCTGGCTTCCCGCTACTCTCGAGGAGATGTTATTCACCTGCGCCAAGTGGCCGATGTTCAAGAGCGGCTTGGTCAACTCAGCGAAGCCGGAAAAACGTATAACTCCATTGGTGAAATTGAGCTTAGCAAACGCCGCTTGAAAGAAGCCATGAACAATTGGCAGCTAGCCGTTAGGCTTGAGCCAAACTTGCTTTCTCCCCATAAGCGGCTTGCTTCTGTCTATCGACGAGAAGGGGCAACCCACAACGCTATTCGTGAGTATTTAGCCATTGCCCGCATCTTAAGTGCCCAGGGAGAGCAAGCAACCGCTCTAAAAGCAGCCAAAACTGCCCTCCAACTCGACCCGCGCAACGCCGAAATCTTGACAGCGATCGAAATGATTAACCAAGGGGAAGCGCTCATTGATAGCAGCGAAATCCCTTCACAATCATCTGATGCCCTGAGTGAAGTTTCTCAGCAGATGGCATCTGTTCTTAAAGAGAAAGGTCTGACTGGTGATGAACCAAGTCATGAAGCGGTCTCGCCGGTTCAAGATGCGCGCCGTCTTGCTCTCGAGCAGCTTGCTGAAGAAATCTTCAGCGACTCCCAAGACGACATGTCTATGCTTAAGCGGGCTACGCTTCTAAGCCAAGCGCTTGAAAACCAGCGGCGCAACATGACCAACGAAGCTATTAGCGCCTATGAACAAGCCATTCAAGCAGGTGTTGATCATCCCGCCGCCCGCTTTAATCTTGGGCTCCTTTATCAAAACAACCTGCGCTTCGATGACGCGATTCGAGAATTTGAACGGTCTGTAGATGAACATGAGTTCCGTTTAGCCAGTCACTTTGCGCTCGGTGAATCTTATCGAGCCAAAGGATTAACCGATAAGGCTATTGAACATTTTATCAATGTGCTCAAGATTGTTGATCTAGGCACGGTTCAGCATACACACGCCGATCGCCTCATTGAACTGTACGAGAATCTAGCAGACAGCTTAATTACAAAGGGTGAGCGAGAGCAGGCCACCGGTTTTGCTAATGCGCTCGTTGAGTTTTTAAGTCAAAAAGGGTGGGAGGATAAAGCAAAGGAAGCGCGTGGCCGCCTTGATGCCATGTCTGAATCAGGCGTGATGATTTTGGGTGATGTTCTAACCGCTGGGTCTTCTCAGGTTCTAGAATCACTTTATCTCGCCCAAGAGTACACTAAACGCAGCATGTATGACACGGCCATTGAGGAAATTTATCTCGCTATCCAATTTTCGCCAGACTATTTGCCTGCCCATCTCCAGCTCGCGGAAACGTTGGGCAAGCAAGGCCGTACAGATGCCTCCTCCTTAAAATACACCACTATTGCTGACACATATAAAGTACGCGGCGATGTGAATGGCGCCGTTATTGCTTATGAAAAGGTTGTTGAGCTATCACCATTGGATGTATCAGTTAAAGCCAAGCTCATTGACATGCTTAAGCGGCACGGTCAAATTGATAAGGCATTAGAGCATTACATTTCTATGGGTGAAGCCCACTTCCAGCTTGCTCAAGTAGACAGCGCAAGATCTGCCTATCAAGAAGGATTAAAGCTAACACCTCGTGCAAATCAACAGCAAGAGTGGGAAAAAAGATTGCTAACTCGCGTGGCTGAAATCGATATGCAGCGATTCAATTGGCGCCAAGCGCTTAATGCCTATAAAAAGCTGCGTCAGCTTATGCCGGATGATGAACGTTCTGCGATTACCCTCGTCGATCTTTATTACAAAGTGGGTCAGCCCAACAACGCCATCGTAGAATTAGACCGATATTTAAAGCAGCTTGTGCGAAGCGGTCGCGGTGCAAAGGTTGGGGGTATTTTGCAAGATATGGTTTCTCGTCGACCAGCTGATGCTCAGCTTGTTGAACGACTCTCCCGCCTATATATTCAGCAGCAGCGCATTTCCGATGCAGTTGAGATTTTAGATAAGTTAGGGGAAGCACAGCTTGATGCGGGTGAAACAAAAGAAGCGGCTGAAACCATTGAGAAGATTTTGGGCCTGAATCCTCCGAACGCATCTAATTATCGCCAGCTTTTGTCCCAACTGAAGCCTTAGGAAAACTCCTATTCACTGCTCTTGTTTCACATTTTTAAGTAGATACTCTGTTACATAATAACTTATCAATTTTCCTAGAAAAGGGGTATTTACAAGCTTTGGCAACAAAGTAGTAAACCAGAAAAAGTTTTAGGAAAACCTAAGGCTCAGACCAGTTTACTTAGCCCCATATTAATAATCAATTGGACTTACACATCGTCAACTATTGCAGGTCTCTAGCTGATAAAACTTGGTTTGCCACGTTTTGTCACCGAACATATTTCGTTGTGCAATTGTTGATTATCAATTTAAAGAGTATTTGTTACAATACGTCATCTACTCATAATTTTTTGTATCGGCAGATAACTTCATGGATGGGCTTTTTCCTTGGGACCCCAACTCCCTGCTTCAAAATCTCCCAGAATTAATTGATAT
>JBCCFD010000342.1:0-8844 GCA_039029915.1 Chloroflexota bacterium | reverse complement strand
TTATTTGCATCAGACAATCCCTGCATAACCTCTTGAGTATACCGCTCAACATCAAAGACGGTGGGCTTAATATGTTTTTTTTGATTAACGAATAGGACAGCAGGTTTTTCATCGCTAAACTCACCAAAGCGAAGAGAAACTAAAACATGAGTTGGACCAGAAATATAATTTTTTCGATAATAGGTTACCTTAGAGGTCCCATTCATGAATTCAATCCTTCATAAGGCTGAATTAATCTAAGATCATGACCTTTCCAATCAATGGGAGCTAGTCCGTTATTTTTTCTATTTGCATTTATTAGCATTCTGCGCTCTTTTTCAGAATCTACGATGATCAAGCCATTAAAGGAAATTTCTGTCATCGGTTCGGTTAATTTCTCGGTAGATGTTGGCAGTTGGCAGTTTACTCCAAACATATCGCGAGATTCAGTATTTTGATTGACAAGTTCAACAATTTGGCTGGCAAACGTATGCAGTTCTTCCTTAGTCCCAATCAACCAAGATTCATCGGGACCCGTTTCATAAATAACGGCCGTTTTCGACATCGGTTGCCACTGTATCTTCTCAATCTCATAATTGCCAGAGAGACCAGTTTTTGCTTCTAAAATAGAAGCAAAGTCAAGATCATTTTGTGTTTCCCAATTGTAGTCACAAGAAAATCGGTAGATTTTCCCTGTGTTTGGATAATGGCATATTGCCAGACCCCAGATTTCAATCGTCTCAGCTGAATCAACAATTGGCACCGAATATATTGGCTGAGTGCCGCCAGACGCATAAAATTTAACGATCGCACCATCAATGACTTTGGGCGGGTTTGGATGCATTTTGATTCCTTCTTATGGCTGTATTAAACGGCCGTTTTCGTAAAATTATTCCAGTAAACCTCGCTAATGGGCACTTCTACTTCATAAGATTTCAGCCTACCATCAACTACATTTCCAATGAGGCATACCGTTTCAATCTTGCATGTTTTTCGTCCCCATCTAGATAGGATTGGTTGATGCTGTCCCAACTTCACCTGTGTAACGTTCAAAACAAGCCGTTGATTCCCTCGTTTTGGTACCCTCACAAGCGATCGTTCTTCATTGATCCACCCTTTGGCACAAAGTTGATAGCGAGTCCAATCACCAAGAAGGGCTAGTTGTTCAAGGTGCTCCACTAAAACAAAAGGGAAAACTATCTGACGCGGCCCTAACCCTTTTAATGAGAGATGAACGGGGTCGCGATAATAAACGCCTGATTTTAGATGTTTCCCAACCGAAAAAAGGCCCCGAAACCAAAGAAAATCTATCCCTCTTAATTTAATATATAAGCCATCAAGATGCTCTGATTCAACAAAGTAGCGAGGCGTGTAGTTTTTTGAAAGCGTCTCCCGCAAAATAAGCTCATCCCATCGGTTACACCAATACTCTTGCAACCTAGCCAATGCTTGCCGCTTGAAAAAGACGCGTTGATCAATGATACATTTCATTTCTGCAAACTATTTAATTGAGTCGGTTCGTAATCGGATTCATAACCATCTGATTATCCAGCATTCGATTGTTTTGAACATGATCAGTCGTGTCAACAATGGGGCCTAGCTTAGGATGGATATTGGCAAGACGTCGCGCAATTTCATTAAAAGTCAATCCCGGATTGCCGTCAAGGTGGAACAAGCCCGTTTGATAGGTTTTCATGACCTCAATGAGCGCAACGGCCGTATCTTCCAAAAAAGCACACGCCGGAAACCAGTTAACGCTAGCCTCAATTTGCCCCTCAGCCTCTTGAATGCGATATAGATGGGCTACCATCTGATTCCCTGTAGCCGTATGTCCAATCTGCCAACCTAGCCGAGCAATGAGGGCGTTGGGATTTACAGCCTGAATTCGCTTTTCACACTCATATTTATAACGGCCGTAATCATCATCCGGCTCTGGTTGATCATCCGTAGAAAAAGGGCCGACCTGTTTACCAGAATACACAGAGACGGTGCTGGTAAATAAAAACTTAGTCTGTTGAGCATAACATTGCTGACCAAGCACCTCTGTCCATTCAGGACTGCCGTTAGCAAGGTGAAAAAACCAAGCAGGCTTCTCTGTTTCCAAAAACGTCCGGCTTGCTAATAAATCATCACTCGGCACAATAGCACGATCCCACGCTAAAATGGTATGTCCCTCCTGCTGCAGCAAGTCAGCAAGAACAGGGGCAACCGTCCCGTTGAGTCCTGAAATTAAAACCTTCATTTTTCATCCTCTTCACTTATTATCGAATAAAATGCCCTGTTCAAAACGGCCGTTTTATTCTATCAATCCTTAATCTTCAATCCATTCGTCACCATGCCCAATGCCTGCTCGATAGGATTATCAATCGTATTGACACGCACTATCTTGAAAGGCCAATGGGGTAAATTTGGCACCATCCCTTCCCGCAAACGCTCCAAATATGCTAAGTAAGCATCAACCTCTCGAGCACCACCCCGCTGCTCACCTTTATTTAACGCCCATTCCATCCCCCTATCCTGAATCGCTCTCCCAAGGGCAATGGATAGATCACCCTCAACAAGAATTAAAGCTGGATTAAACGTCTCCAATTTTGAAACGAGGCTCTGGGAAAATTGAACGATTTCTGCAGAAGTGCAATTGGAATCAACAAGCCAATCCCAGCACGGTAAGATAGAGTCCATAACGATAATAGCAGACGAAGTTGGGTCAAGCGTGTTTAGATAAGTTTCACAACTTTGAAGAAGCGTTTCAATATCGTCTCCACGGCCGTTTTTAACCTGCTCAATATAGGCCTTAAACGACGCAATTTCTAAGACGTCATGTTCTTCTACAAATCTGGCTGGCAAGTTTTGAGTACGCAACTGATCTACCAACGCTCGACCAAGCGTCGTTTTACCAAAGCCTGAGCCGGCACCATATAAAAAAATGAGTCGGTGTGGGTAATTTATTGAAATAGGCGCACTTCACTTAAGGATTTTCTGATGACACCACAGCTAAAAGAACTTCTTGAATCTTCTCAATCTTAACTGGCTTGCTAATATAATCATCCATGCCTGCCTTCAAATATTTTTCACGATCCCCCACCAGTGCATTAGCGGTCATGGCAATAATTTTTGGCTGTTTCCCAGGTGCAATTTCGTCTCTTATTTTCCGGGTAGCTTGAACCCCATCCATAATCGGCATCTGAATATCCATAAAAATAAGATCATAGGGTTGACGAGTGATGGATTCTAACGCCTCCGCACCATTAGCAACGGCATCGGGATCGTACCCAAACCTTTCAAACATTTTCCGAGCGACCTTTTGATTGATTAGGTTGTCTTCCACCAATAAAATCTTTAGCGGATACTCTTTCCCAAACTGCGGCACGTCCAAGGGGAAACCCGATTTGTTTGCCGCAATTTTTTGTTGGACATCAGATTTTTTTTTGGCAAAATATTCAATTAGCTCATCATATAAAATAGACGGCTTAACTGGCTTTGTCATCACTTTTTGGAACAGCGTCACGCGCTCGTCGATCTTGGATAGTTGACCCATTGAGGTTAACATAAATAATGGCACCCGTTTAAGCTGGGATAACGCTCGAAGCCGTTGAGCGAGCATTAATCCATCCATTTCTGGCATTTGCATATCAAGCAATATGACATCGTAATGGTACGCTTCAGCGACAATATCTAGGGCTTGCTCACCAGACTCACAAAGCGTTGGAACCATTTGCCATGATTCAACCTGAGATTTTAATATTTTTCGATTGGTTTCGTTGTCATCAACAATCAGAACTTTTTTATCTTCAAGCAAGTTTACTGTTGTCTCATCAAAATCAGCAGATTCAGGCATTTCAATAATCGGGAACACGGCCGTAAAGTGAAATTCGCTGCCTGTCCCTTCTTCGCTTTCAACCCACATGGTTCCCCCCATCAGTTCGCTCAATCGTTTACTGATGGCCAACCCAAGCCCAGTCCCCCCGTACTTGCGAGTCGTTGAAGCATCGACCTGACTGAAGGATTTAAAAAGGCGCTCGACGCGCGCTTTAGGAATGCCAATCCCCGTATCACGAACCATAAAATGGAATTTGAAAACATTTTCTGAAACGAGCTCAGATGATGCGGAAACAAACACCTCACCAGAATCCGTAAACTTGATGGCGTTGCCAATCAAATTAATCAAAATTTGTCGAAGACGCGTCACATCACCAATCACAAGTGTCTCTAAATCTTGAGGAATCAAATATAGTAATTCTAGATTTTTCTCATTGGCTTTACTGACCAGCAAATCTAATGCATCTTCAACACACTCTCGCAGATTAAACGGGTGTTGTTCTAGCTCGATTTTTCCCGCTTCCACTTTTGAAAAATCAAGAATGTCATTAATGATGGTTAATAATGAGTCACCACTTTTCCGAATGGTTTGTATGAAGTCAACTTGTTCATCCGTCAGGTCGGTATCTAAGGTTAGGCTCGCCATGCCAATGACGCCGTTCAAAGGGGTACGGATTTCATGGCTCATATTCGCCAAAAACTCGCTCTTTGCCTGAGCAGCCTGCTCTGCTTTTTCTTTGGCGACAACCAATTCAGAATTCAAGGCCTCCATTTCGGCTAAAACTGACCTCATTTGCCGCCACGATTTCTGCTGGAAACTTTCGTATGCCAATCCAATCGCAGTAATAAAGCCAATTGCCATAATAAAGCACACAAAGAAGACGGTGATGTAGGTATCACCAGTCACGATTCTGAAGTTGAAAAAGAAATCGTAGTATATAAAAAAGAACGTTGTGGCAATAATCGCGATGGTTGCCGTTGCCAAGCCAGCCCGCGGATGAATCAAAAATATATTTAAGAGCGGCCAGGTTAATAGAAATACGGCCGTTGACGCCAGAAGTCCCCCTAAAATTGCGGAAAGAACAATAATGACAAATCCACTAAGTATGGAAAAAACAACCCCAACCGCAGCAAGATTCCCCACTCGTTTAAACCACAGCACATTCCCAAAAAACAAAACGCCAATAATTAAAGCAATGAGATCAGAAATATCAGGTTCAATAACCAGCATGAGCGAGATGGCGGGGATTACAAAACAAAGAAAAGATGCGAATAAAGAAATCGCAATGATCAACCGAGCTTTTCGCTTTTGGTTGACACTTTCAATGTCATCTTCATTAATCGCTGGCAAAAAATAGTCAATCAATCGAATCACAAAACTTGACTCTTCACGATTGTCCAAAATTTTTTCGGCATTTTTCATAATTACTAGGGTAAAATAAATCTAGCTTTTCTAATATAGTCGGATGGTCTTCTCTGGCTATTTTTTATGCAGCATTCACAATTCTACTGTCTTAATTCAATGGCCAACATCACCAGTCGAACTATTTCATCAACCTCTGTAGTTGAATGAAACTGCTGCACGATCCAGATAGAGTTCTTAGAACGATCCGGATGACTCTCGGAGTTCTGTGGTGGCACTAATCCTTCCCGTTTAATAATTGATCGTGATAAGCGTAAATCAATCTCAAACTCATTTTGAAAGTGTGCCACCTCTTTGCCTTTATAATTAACAACCAACAAGCTGCTATTTTTATAATAATCGACTTCAACTGCGGGGACTGTACGGAGTTTTTCTTTCAAGGAATTAAATAGCACGCTCATAAAATCTGCCTTTTTGAACCTTCTGCTTTTATATCGGCGAAGACCGCTTTTATTATATTTGATGGTTGCTTAAGAGAATGACATTAGTTAATCACAAAAAAATATTGAAAACCATTATATAACACAATTTTCGGTTACAATGGGTTGGGGAGTAATGCGGTAAGTAAATGGCGACATGAAGCTTAAAAGTGTTTCGACGAAAGGCAATTTACTTACAGGGGAATGGAAGCGAAATAATAAATTTTTATGAACTTCTTGTTCTCTACACAACTTCATGATGCTTGTGCAAAACCCCAGTTGTTTCACAAGCAAAGGAGAAAAGAACATGGCAAAAGGCCAAGACAAAGGTAATAAGAAAAAGTCAAACAAACCTAAGCTCAGCGTAAAAGAAAAAAGGAAAAAGAAACGGGATAAGAAAAACGCTGATTAATCTAAAGTAAACGTTTTAGCGGGAAACATTTTGAATATGTTTCCCGCCTTATTATTTAGTTAAATACTTCGTTATATAAAAATTCAAAATTTTTCCGGTGGAGAGGTATTTAAAAAACCTAGTGGCAAAGTATTAGACCACTAAGCTTTCATTCTTTCGTTTTTAGGGTCAAAAAGGACATCGGCAGCGACAACGGCCGTAAATCTCTCTGCCAAATACTCGACCTCAAGCTCAGTGCCTGGCTTGGCATACGCAACCGGCACATACCCAAACGCCACATATTTACCGACGCTATATCCATAATTTCCTGAAGTAATTTGTCCTAAGCAATCTCCGTCCGAAAAGATCGGTTCATTCCCGGTCAAAACCGCATTTGGATCGTCTAGGGTAAGAGTTACCAGCTTACGCTTTTGACCATCTTCCTTAATTTTGACCAGTGAATCACGACCCACAAAGTCACCTTTTTTAAGCTTCACCAGCCAACCCATACCAGCTTCATACGGATTGTGTTCCGTGTAAATATCGCTTCCCCACAGCCGATACCCTTTTTCAAAACGCATCGAGCGCATGGCACCAACCCCAACGGATACAAGTCCAAACTCTCGGCCAGCCTCCCAAATCGCATCCCGAACAGCCAGCGCTTCATCCATTGGCATATGTAGTTCCCAACCCAATTCACCAACATAAGAAATGCGCATGGCATAAACATGACTCATCCCTATCTCGATTGTTTGCCAAGAGTAAAAGGGGAAGGCGGCATTGCTCATATCGTTAGGGGTTACTTTTTGCATGACCTTGCGAGCCTTAGGACCAAATACTCCTAAGGCTGCATAATTTTGGGAGTGGTCTCGAATGGTCACATCAAAATCAATGGCTAAATGCTCAAGCCAGTCAAATTCCTGAGGTAATGTGCCTATCCCTGTGAAGAGCCAATATTTCTCATTCTCAAGTCGTGAAACGGCTACATCTCGTTTAATGCCGCCTTTGGGCGTACACATCAAGGTATAGGTGACGCGCCCCACTTTAATATCCATCTGATTTGTACAGACATAGTTCATATAATCACAGGCATCTGGCCCTTCGATTTCAATCGCGGCTAAGCTGGTCAGATCCAACATTCCCGCTGAATCTCGAGTGGCAAGATGTTCTGCCCCCTGCACCCGCGACCAGTGCATGGCGCCCCAACCGGTACGAGCGGGCACCTGGTCTTCAAATTTCTCCAGCAGACGCTGATTTTCTTCAAGCCAATATGGAATTTCCAAGCCAGAACTGGTTGTAAACTCAGCGCCTAGTTCTTTATGCCGCTGGTAGAAGGGGGTGAACTTGATATTACGGGGCTTGCTCGTTGTTTGGGCAGGGTGAATCACGTCATGAACTTCGGCGTATGCTTTGGCGCTCGATACCTGCAGGAATCGTTCGGTACGCTGATAGGGCAAGAATCGATTGACATTCAGTGAGCGCATATCAACTTCTGATTCGCCATAGGTCATCCATTCGGCCATCGCTTTGCCAACACCACCCGAGTTTGTCACCCATACGGCCGTTGCAACCCACAACCCGCCGATATGCGTTTCTCCCAAAATAGGCAACCCGTCTACTGAAAACGAGAACATACCATTGATTTTATAAGGGAAGTTCGCGCCTTTGAGTGCCGGAATTGATTCCTCCGCAATTTTTTGGGCATCGATGAAATCTTCCGGGGTAAAATCGTGCTCAGCCGCTTCTCCCCGAATATCCCGAGAGTTAACCATGATAGGCTTGTGATGGTAGCTACCTACACCCATACTGTCCCACCAGTGACGATAATACAAACCGCCGTCCATATCCCGCACGCTAGGATAAATAATTTCATGCTCGGCGCTAGAGCGGTCAGAAACATGAGACAGTTCTGGCAAAGGGTCTGATTTAAGGTATTGGTGCTCAGCGGCCATGAGGGGAATGTTGATCTCGGTCTTTTCGGCGAGGGCAGGCGTCCAAATATTGGTACACAGTAAAAGCTGCTCGCATTCAATCGTTTCCATCGCGGGATTATTGGTTTTGATCGCGTGAATACGGCCGTTATTAATCACAAAATCAACCGCCTTCGTGTGCCCCACAAACCGCGTTCCGGCTATGCGCTCCGCTTCAGCCGCCAGCGAGCCGCAAACATGGGGGCCTGCCACAACGGGCTTCCGTGGTGTGTACAGGCCACCGACAAAAATATCACCGCGCATCAGTGGGAAAAGTTCTTCAATCTCTTTCTGCCCCACCATGTGCGCATTAACCCCAAACCCTTTGGCATTCGTATAAAGTCGCTTGACCTCATACATACGCTCATTTGTGCGGGCCACATCTAGCCCGCCCACCATATAGAGCGGTTTCCGCCCCGGTTTCCAAACGGGCAGCGTTTCAAAGAGATCTATCGACCCTGCCGCAAGTTGAGCCATCGACGTGTTGTTACTAAGGGGATTCACACCACCGGGCGCATGAGACGTCGAGCCATCGTTTTCAAAAAGCTCCCCTTTATCAATGACAATGACATCTTTATTTCCAAATTTAGCCAAATAATAAGCGGTGCTACAGCCAACAATGCCCGCACCAACGATCAAAGTATGGGTTTTTATTGCCATGACGTATTCCCTTCTCTGAACTTTTCGTTCTTCACCTAAGTGAACCAAAGTTTGTCGTCGTCATATTTTTTAACAACGGAACTTTGTTTCAATTAATTTTTCAACTTTCCGGCGTTGTTCATCCGCTGCGGGAAGAACCACGTCTGGCGGCGGTTCGAGGCCTCGACGAACACCGCCTTCGAG
>JBCCFD010000341.1:0-9079 GCA_039029915.1 Chloroflexota bacterium | reverse complement strand
GTTAACTGCAGTGAATTATTGTCTTGCAAGACTTGATCAATGATCGATGGATCAAGCGGTGCAAAAACAACGCCTGAGTTAGCCCCATAATCGGCCGTGGACTGAGCACCGATGCCCGCCGGAATAACTCCCGTTGGGCGGGTATTTGAAGCAAAACAACCAGCAATTAAAATGATAAAAAAGTTCAGAACTAGAGCAAAGGCGAACCAAATTGGAATAATAAATTTACGTCTTTTCTTTTCTTCTTCCTCTTGATTAACGGGTAAATTAAACTGGCTCATTGGCTGGTTCCATGATGAGCGGAAGTGCTATAGTAAAGGTGCTGCCATTTCCTGACTCACTCTTAGCTGATACGATGCCGTCATGAAGTTCAACAATTGATTTTGTTATAAATAGTCCTAGTCCTACGCCTCGTGCGGCATAGTTTTCCATGTTGTGCGCCCTGAAAAAGCGTTCAAAAAGGAATGGCTGATCGGCCGAAGCGATGCCAATGCCGTTATCGATAACGTCAAGACAAGCAAAATTATCTCGCGTATAAACACGTAGAATGACCATGCCATTTTCAGGTGTATAGTTCAAAGCGTTTTCGACTAAATTGTCAATCGCCCAACTTAAATGTGAGACATCAATATTGATACCAGAAAACTGTGTCTCAACTTGAAAACTGAACGTCATATTTTTCGATTTAAACTTAGGTTTCCAAATTCTATAAATCTGCTCAGTGAGTTCCGTAAGCTCAACATCAAGCTTAGTTAAGCGGAGAGTCCCGGCTTGAATTTCAGAAATGCTAATGAGCTGATTGATATGATGCTCAAGCTCTCCAATACCTTTCATTAAATTTTGGGAAACTTTTGAGAATCGATCATCAGCATGGCCGTTAAGGCTTTTCTTGATTAGGTCAGAACTTAGCTTAACAACCGCGAGTGGTGTGCGTAATTCATGAGAAACACTGGTGATAAATGCGTCTTTTAACTCATCTGTCTCCGCTTCGCGGGTGATATCTCTTAGGACAACAACTGAGCCGATATTGTCCCCTTTAGGTGTTGTTACTTCAGCGGCTCTGGCACTCAATGTTCTATTGCCTAGGACAAATTTGCGCGGTTCTTTTGATTGGCTTTCCTCGGTAATGGTTGGTGAGCTATCAGCAGCACTTTCGAAGAGATTGAATGATTTGGTTAATTCTTCAACAGGGCCTAAGAAAAAGTCATATGACATATCGTCGAGCAGCGCTAAGGCGGCTGGATTCATCGTGACAATATTATTGTTTTCATCAATGACAATCACACCATCCGCGATACTGTCAACAATTGCTTCTAATTTAGAAGCTTCTTCGAGGAGGGTTTGATTTCGCTGGGCCAACGTGTTGGTCATATTGTCAAATGCTTTCGCTAGTTGCCCCAATTCATCATCACCATCGATGCCTGACCTTCTTGAAAGATTGCCATCAGAGACGGCTTTTGCCGTGCGCACGAGCTGGCGCATCGGGTTTGTTATTCTGGCAGCAATGAGGAAGCCCCCAAGAAAAACACCTGCTGTGGCAATGGAGAAGATGGCCACAAACAAATTACGGCCGTTTTGCAACGCCGTTTCTACAGGGTTTCTTGGAACACCAACGCTGAATATGCCAAAACGCTCACCTCTGAGGTTCCACTCCCCAAACGCAAGCTGATAGGATTGGCCTAACACTTCAACATTCCGGTAACTGGTTTCACTTTCAATGTTTGAAAGCACTATGGGTTCAGATTCCAGTTCACGAACGACCTGTGAGACAAAGTCGTCTGTTTCATTGACCACGTCAATGAACTCATCTTGCCCACCAACAAGGGAGGTTTCTAGCACATTGCCCTCTAGGTCGTAGAAAGTGACGCGGGCTACGGCATTGAGCGTTAAATTAAACGTCATGCTGCGTAATTGTGTGCCGATTAGCACAGCTCCGACCACTTCATCTTCGACTTTGATGGGGCCCACTGTGTAAACCACAATCCCATTTTCACCCTCAATGAGGAAGGAGAATTTGTCGCCCTGCTCATCAATCTGGCCCTGAAGTACCTGGCTGACAATCGGGTGGTTAGCCCAGTTCACCCCAGTTAACTCTACAGCCTGCTCTTGTGGAGAAGCTGGTTCATGCCAGCTATACACTGCAATTCCATCTAATCCCACAATGTCGGCCGTTTCCATCCCGTCGTTAATTAATATCTGGGGGACCAGCCCTGATAAGCCTTGAAAATCTCCATTAATGACGGCTTCTGCTACACCTTCTGTGGCGGAAACTGTTCTTAAGGTTTGGAGCCTTTCTTCTTCAAGGGCTACAATTCCTTCAGAAACTATAATTCCGGCATCAATGAGTTGGTTGTTGATTCTGTCTTGGAGGGAACTGGTGAAGAGGTTAATAAAAACAAGGGTGCCTGAGCCACCAATAAGCATTGTTAGAAGCAAGTAGGGCAAGATAATTTTAACCCACAGGCTTGAATTTTTGAGGAAACGATTTTGTTGTGTTGCTGCTTGCTCAGTACCTCTATACATGACGATATTAATGTACTTGACTTTGCTTTCAATACGGGTAAAGGTGTCGTGAATAATCATCCGTAAGTACTATAAAAGGAGTCGCTTTGTCGTACGTTCAATGGATTCGCTCACATGTGGGGCATCAGAAGATTTTCTTAGTTTTTGCAACGGTCATTGTGTTGGATGAGAACGGCCGTATTCTTGTCCAGCACCGCTCAGATTTTTCATTCTCCGGCCTACCGGGTGGCGTTATGGAACTAAATGAAGATATTCAAACAACCGCTCGGCGAGAAGTGCTTGAGGAGACTGGATTTTCTATAGGGAATTTGGCACTTATTGGTGTTTATACCGATCCAAAATATGATGTTTTGTACCCCAATGGAGATCAGGTTCAGCAATTTACCGTCTGTTTTTCTGCATTTATCAATGGGGGGAAATCTCTTCCTGATGGTGATGAGATCGTGGCTCACCAGTTTGTTGCTAAGGATGATGTACTTACCTATGATTGGCCCATTTGGTATCGGCAAATGCTAACCGATTTTTTGTTTAAAAAAGAACCTGCTTTTCAGCCTTTTTATTCGCATAGCGAACGAGTTGATCAAGTAAAGACCCTCAGAAAACATGTTGGTACTCAGCGCGTTATTTTAGTGGGTGGGACGGCCATCATTCGTAATGACCAGGATGAAATCTTGATGTTTCAACGGTCTGATAATTTGGCATGGGTGTTTCCAGCAGGTTACTCAGATATCGGTGAAAATGTTGCCCAAACCGTTGTAAGAGAAGTAAAAGAAGAATCGCAACTTGATGTTGCCCCAAAGCGAATTATTGGCGTTTACTCCGACCCGTATTTTAATCATACTTACCCAAATGGGGATCAAGTTCAAAACGTCAGTGTTCTATTTGACTGTGAATTGCTGTCCCAAACGATAAACTTAGACCTATCAGAGGTGGTTGATTTTAAATGGGTGATACCAAACCAATTGCCTGATAAAATCGCGCCTGTTTTAAGATTGTTTGGCGAAAAAGTTGCCCAACATATTGACCAAGGAACTTTTGTGTTTTAAATGAAACTATCTCGACAAGTTATCAGGTTGTCAATACTGATTTTCATTATTTTGTTTTTAGGCACCTTAGGGTACATGCTCATTGAGGGCTGGACGCTCATTGATTCTCTCTACATGGTGGTTATCACTATGACGACTGTTGGTTTTGGAGAGGTTCAACCCTTATCACAGGCAGGGCGACTTTTTACAATTGCCCTGATGTTTTCCGGAATTGGGGTAGTGGCCTATGTTTTTAGCTCCTTTTTTGAATATATTTTTACTGGAGATTTTGCCGGAACGTTAAGGAGAAGACGCGTGTCGCAAGAAATTGATAAACTCGATAATCATATTGTTATTTGTGGATACGGCCGTGTTGGCAGAAGTGCCGTGAGCAGTCTTAAAGAAAGCGGTCGAAAAATAGTGGTTATCGAAGTGAAAGACAACCTCGTCCAAGCTGCACGTGAAGATGGGCTACTTGTCCTTGAGGGAGACGCCACTCACGATGAAGTTCTTATTCAAGCTGGCATTGAACGAGCTTGGGGACTTATTGTTTGCACAGGTCAGGACTCGCTTAATTTATTTATTGTTTTGTCGGCTCGATCATTAAACAAAGATTTATATATTGTGGTGCGAGGCATTGATGCTGAAAATGAAGGCAAAATGCGCCGCGCTGGCGCTGACCGGGTGGTTTCCCCTTATCAAATTGGGGGTAAACATATGGCAAATATCATAATTCGCCCTCATGTGACTGACTTTTTTGACGTGGTAACCCTTGAGGGCGGAATTGAGCTTTGGATTGAAGAGTTGCATATTGAGAAAGATTCAGAGCTTATTGGACAAACGGTTGTTGATGCTGATATTCGCAAAAGAACAGGTGTAACATTGGTCGCCTTAATTCCGAGTAGCGGTGGTGATGCTTTGATTCCAGATGCCACCACAATTTTAAATTTCCGGGATGAGTTGATTGTTTTAGGGACTAGGGATCAACTTGCGAAGCTTGAAGAGTTGACTGGATCGTAATTGGTGTGGGGTCAAACGGCCGTTTATTCCGTGCCTAATGATGCAGTTTTGATTCATTTCTAAGACCTTTTTATTCACCAATCATAATGGTGTCAATAAATCATTAATCAAACGTAGGTAACCAGTTGCAAAGCTCATTAAGAGCAAGTAGTATACTGTTGAAAATCTAGCAAAAGCGTATGAAGTATCTTTTTGTCGTTTTTGTGTAAAAAGTGAGAGAAATGACCGCAATAGAACCAGAATTAATTACCATAATCGAAGGACCTACGCCAGAATTTCGTGTGACACCACAGGAGTGGGTGCAATCTGTTCATGAAGGTCCGGAAAATCATATCGTTGCAACCTGTCAATTACGTACAGGAAATGGTGAAGATATTGTTGCTCGCTGTCAAAAAGCATGGAAAGAAATGCGACCGGTCAAGCTGGATTTCCCAGATGAAATGAGAATGCGTCAAAGACTTGATGTCTTGGCGTTACGACTCCAAAAATTAGACGAGGGCCCGATGCTTATGGTTTGGGTTTCTTTGCCACCTGAATTTGGGGAAGAAGATTTCGATTTTGAAGATGATGACGACGATATCGCATTTTAGGTAAACAGAAGAAGTTCGATTATTTTTGTTTGTATAATAAATTAAGACGTTTGTTTCGACCCTAAGGGTTTTGTTAGCAATCTGCATTGTTGACCAAAATTCTCGGGGTCTTTTTTTGGAGAAGGTGGTTATAAATGGAAAGAATTTCTGTCATTGGTGGAGGATCAATGGGGGCTGGCATTGCTCAGATTTCAGCCCAGTCTGGATATGAAGTGCAATTATATGATATTGCTGAGACAGTACTTGATCGAGCGATTGTCCGCATCCATAAGACGATCGATAAAGGGGTTGAGCGGGGCAAGATCAATGAAGTTGCTGCCAAAAATGCAAAAGCTTCAATTTCATTGACCACCTCTTTAGAAGAAGCTGCCAAGGCTGATCTAATTATCGAAGCTGTTCCCGAAAACTTAGGCCTGAAGCGTGAACTCTTTTCTGAGCTAGATGCAGAGGCGCCAAGTCGAACAATTTTTGCCAGTAATACTTCGAGCCTGAGCATCAATGCACTAGCCGGGGCGACCTTACGTCAGTCTCAGTTCGTTGGGCTTCATTTTTTCAATCCTGTTCACGCAATGAAACTTGTAGAAGTAATTCGAGCTGATTTTACAGACGAGGAGACGATTAAGGCTGTATCGAAGTATGTTAAAACTTTAGGAAAAACGGCCGTTTTTTGCAAAGATACCCCGGCATTTATTGTTAATCGAGTGGCACGGCCGTTTTATGGAGAGGCATTTCGCTTGTTGGGAGAAGATGCGACCGACCATGAAACAATCGATAAATTGATGAAATCAGTGGGTTTTCGCATGGGGCCATTTGAACTGATTGACCTTATTGGGTGTGATGTAAATTTTGATGTGACTCAATCAGTCTACAATGCTTACTTCCACGATCCAAAATTCCGCCCGCACCCCATCCAACAGCGGATGGTTCAAAGCGGTCGATTAGGCCGGAAATCAGGTCGTGGATTTTACGATTATCGGGATTGAAAATTAGAAGTGATTTAAATTGGGTCCATTTCTAGAAATGGACCCAATTTGGAAAATTTGCTTAGTTTCGGAGCGCCACAAGTTTTTCAAGTCGATCAACTAATGAGGCCAATACAGCGAATGTTTCTTCAACCGGTTGTGGGGAAGACAGATCAACACCGGCAATTTTAAGAGCATCTAATGGGTAGACCGAACCACCTGCTTTCAGGAAGTTCAAGTAATTTTCAACGGCATTAGGTTCACCATTGATTATTTTGTTCGCGATAGCGTGAGCACCAGATATTCCCGTGGCGTATTTATAAACGTAGAAGTTGGCGTACAAATGGGTGTGGAATGTAGCCCAAATTATACCAGTGCGGTCATGATTCATTTGCAAAGAGTCGCCGTACCCCTCTTGGTAAAATCCTGCTAATAGGTCAATCAAATAATCTGCACTGAGCGATTGACCTTGCTCTACTCTTTCGTGTATTGCCAATTCAAATCGAGCCAATGTTGGCATGATGAAAAAATAACGATAAAAGTTTGCCATTGCCTCTTCAATGATGGCAATTTGGAACTCAGGATCAGACTGCGTTTTAAAGAGATGGTCTCGAACCAATGCCTGATTGAAATTTGAGGCTACTTCAGCAACAAATAAACCATAGCGCGTGTAGCTGAGGACTGAATTATTCTGCCAGGTGAGGTAAGAGTGCATCGAGTGGCCTAGCTCATGGGCTAGCGTACTCAAACCAAATAGATCATCAGTATAGCTCACCATGATATAAGGGTGGGTACCTTTGACGCCAGATGAGAAAGCGCCCATTCGCTTCCCTTGATTGGGGTAAATGTCGACCCAGCGATTCTGTAAAGCGCCTTTCTTGAGCGTAGAGACATACTCTTCACCAAGTGGTTGCATCCCTTCAGCAATCCACCGAACAGCCTTTGTGTATGGGACAACAGGCTTGTTGCGGCTTAAGGGCGCCCAAATATCGTATTCATGCAGGGTATCAACCCCTAGGGCCTTGCGTCGCATTTCCCAATATTTGTGCCAAGTAGGCAGATTTGCCTTAAATGTGTTGATTAAGTTATGAAAGACTTCTTCGGGGATGTGTGTGCTTTTCATGGCGGCATCAAGCGCTGAGCTGTAGCCGCGTACGCGAGCATTAAAGACGTTTTGTTTAACGCCAGCCGCCAGAGCGTTTGCCATCGTATTCTTAAAGTTTAGATGGAGGTCTTGGTAGTTTTCAAAGGCGGTGCGACGAAGATTTCGATCTTTATCATGGAGCAGGCCCGTGATTGTACCTTGGGTGATATCGTATTCATTCCCATCTCGATCAACGGCCGTTTTAAAGTCAAAATCGGTGTTGGCTAAAATGCCGTGCGTTGCGGCAGCCGTTCCAAACGCATCCTGAACCATGCCCAAAACTTGCTCAACCTCAGCTGAACGAACGTACTGCTGCTGTTTTTCAAGCTGGTCAAACGAATGCCGATACTCAGCAAGCTCCTCATTTTCGGCCATCCACTTCTTGAGGGTGTCGAAGCCGATATTAATGAGCTCAGGCTGTCCAAAGGCATTGGCAGCACTAACCTGCCCAAAAATTGCTCTTGCTTGACCATGCATGTTGGCAACATCTTGATTGTTTGTATCGACTGAATAGCTCAGGCTGGCATAAACAAAAATTTTACCAACGAGCGTAAAGAGTGATTCGTTTTCTTGAAGATAGGCAAGCAGTTGGTCAGGACCTTGGCTTAAAGTGCCTTTATATGATTGAATCGCTTTAATTTTTTCCGGCATGCTGGCAACGGCCGTTTTCCATGCTTCTGGTGATTCAAAAATTACTTCCAAATCCCAAGTGTGTTCAACCGCAATTTCAGCCCGAGTGGGGGTTTTTTGCTTCATAAATATCCTTTTCTTCGGCTGTCAAAATTTGTCTGAAAAGCACCTTGTCCTCATTAGATTATGGTCTAATATCTGACAGGGTGCAAGTTGGCTTCAACTGGGGCTGAAGGGGTTAACCGTTCGATTTAATCAATCATGCCTTCTTCTTTTATTGACTGTACATAATGGTCATCAATATCTTTATCAACAATCGCACCGATTTCTTCAGTGATTAGTCTTTTCTCTACTAATTCGCGACCAAAAGACACTTTATTTTGGTCTTCCCAACTATCAGGTTTCCAAAGGCCACTGCGTAACAATGCTTTGGCACAGTGGAAATAGCTTTCTTCCACATTTACTTTGACGGCTAGGATGGCAGGAGAATCGCGTCGATCGGCTAATTTTTGATTCAGCTCGTCATCCATCACGATTTCAGCTTGTCCGCTTACGCGCAACGTTTCGCTGGTGTTTGGGACGAGAAAGATTAGGCCAATGGATTCTGTTGCTAAAATATTTAATAGCGACACAATAAGTCGATTGCCACTTCGTTCTGGAATATATAGGGTGTTTTTATCTGCTACATAAACGAAGCCAGCAGCATCACCTTTAGGAGAAATGGTGACTTGACCATCCTCGTTGCGGGTGGATAAAAGCAGAAAAGGGGTACGAGCAATAAATTCTTCGGCTTGTGAGCTAAGGTGGGAGAAAATTTTACCAGCTGCTGCAGTGCTAGGCGCACCTCCAAATATTTCGCTTAATTCTTCAACAGTTTTTATTGTTTTCATAGAGCACCTCGTCGCCAACTATACAGGGCGTCAGAAGGTTAACCAAGGCCATGGTGCTTTTGTTTGAAAAAATAGATTGAACTCTTATTTTTGGGCTAAGGGAAACGAAGTCCCTGCTTTGAATAAAATGAAGGCTATAAACTTCGTTTCCTCGAGGTTCCAAGGTTTTTATTTAACAAGATTTTCAATTTAGAAACTTTGGAACACATAAGTGAAACGAAGTTCCCGCTTTGAATAAAACAATGGCTGCAAAATTCGTTTCCTCAAGGTTTCGAAGTTTTTATCTAATGAGATT
>JBCCFD010000340.1:0-9152 GCA_039029915.1 Chloroflexota bacterium | reverse complement strand
GTTCAGCCCAGAGGATAATCGGAAGCAATACAAGCAGATATCCAAATTGCTCATTAAACCAAACAATTCGCTCATAAAACTTGGCTGACCATACGATTGGGGGGTCGATACAATAAGTATTTATATTTATATCTTTGTCAAATCTTATCCGAGTAATCATTTGATGGCGTTCTAAACCTAATTGGTCAGAAAGCTCATATTGGATAGTAAGGGAAGGCAAAAACAATAAACTATAATTCAATGAACATATAGTAAGTACAAGGAGAAAAACGTGATTTTTTAGCATTAATTTTTATATTTAGAATTTAGACGCATAAAGATCAGTTTAACTGGCACAGAAATCTTCATATTTCTCTAAAAAAACTTAATCATATGAATGTCGTCTGGCTCAAGTTCAAATAAGTCAGGAATAGGGGTATTTGTAGGTTCAAACCCTTTGCTTCGATAAAAACCAACGGCCGAACCAGAAGGTGTGGCTGACACATAAATTTGTTTTGCCCCACCGCTCTTTGCTTCTTCAAACAATATGTCAGCAATTTTTCCAGCGATACCTTGCTGCCGATATAGCTTGCTAACGTGCAAAAAGGCCAGCTGGGCGGTTACGGGGGCGATATCGGGGGTGAGTATACCCATGCCGACAAGCGTTTCAGCATCGAAAGCGCCACACATACGGCCTTTTTTATCCAAATGACTCTGACAAAATCTGATTTCAGCGGCAAGAGTGTACTCTCCGGTGCCTTCCAATGCCCATGAAGGTGAATCCCAATTAACTACCATCTGCTGCAGTGCACCATTTTCAAAACGATACCCCACCCGAATCGTTTCAGACCGATCGATATTGGCTATTTTGCTCACTTCATTTGGGGACATCCAGCGGTACATCATATTTGAATCCATTTGCACTGGGTCAATAGTAGCAGATTTTTATCAATTATTTTGTAAACCTTACGAAACGAAATGATGGGGGGTAAAACGGCCGTTTTAACTAATTTTAGTTTCTAATACCCAATCCTAAGGGATCAAGCTGCCGTCTTATCGATCAAACCTGCCAACTTCTATCCCAGCTGCGCCCAAGATCAAACAAGGTTTACATCAAGCAGGCATCTCCTTGGCACATCAGCTCAAGGGTAAAACGATCGTAAAACAACTCCCTTCTTCTCGCTTACTTTGCACGCGAACCTCACCGTGATGGGCCTCAACAATCGCTTTAACGATCGATAAGCCTAGTCCTGCACCTTGAGCCACCTTTTTATGAGACTCTACTCGATAATAACGGTCAAAAATTTTGCTTAGCAAGCGTTTTTCAATACCGAGACCCGTATCCTGAACGGCGATTGTGGCATGTTTATGCTTTTTATCAACAAGCACATCCACCTTTCCCCCAACGGGAGTGTATTTTATAGCGTTTGTGATTAAATTAGAGATGGCCCTTTGAATTAGAAAATGGTCACTATTTACAACAACTCTCTGTTTTTTCGCCGAAAAAGCCAGTTCAACCCCTTCTCGACTCGCCAAATTTTGATGCTGCTCCACCATTTCCTCACTGACTTCAGCTAAATTAAACGGTATTGCATTAATTTCAATCAATTGGCCAGCTTCTAGTTTTTCGAGGTCAAGGATATTTTCAACCATTTGCGATAATGTTTTTTGGGCCTCACTAATTGTCTCTAAATAGTCTGGGTTTTGGGACGCCAATTCAGGGTTGCGGCGAATAAGTTCTGCTCGAAGGCCAATCACTGTTAGGGGTGAACGCATATCATGCGCCAGAACGGTTAAGAAGGCGTTTTTCTGAGCATTTAGATTTTGTAACTGATCGCGCTGTTGCGCTAAGGTTCTGGTTCGCTTGGCAACTTTTTCCTCAAGAACTTGATTTTGTTCTTGCAGCAGCTTTGCCTCTTTTTGGGCTGCTTCTGTCTCATATTTTATTTGCAGGTTTCGAACGCGAAATTCAGTTTGCTCTTGAAATATTTGGTTATTTTCTTGATGTAAAGCCCGATAAAATTCGGCAGATTTCTGATGGTCACCCACTTTATAGTAGGTTTGGGCAAGTTTTTCGAGAACGGGGAGGGCTAACGGCCGATTGCCTAATTGTTGGCAAACTGTGAGAGCTGATTCAAAATAATCGATAGCTTGCTCTGGTTTTTTCCAAACTAAATACAATTGTCCCAAACCATGCAGGATTCGGATCTTGGTATACTCATTCCCGTGTGCATTATTGAGACGTTCTGCCTCCTTGTAATGGGTTAGACCGACTTCAAAATTACCTAGCGCAGTTTCTAGATGTCCTAAAGCGCCCAAGGGAACACATCTTGGAAAAGCAAACAAGTCACCCTGCGATAGTTGTATGGCCTCATTAAGATAACTTCGTGCCTCTGCAAACTTTTCGAGTTGAATTAAGCTTTCTGCTAAATTGGAGAAGCAATATGTTAGGGAAAAGACTTCCTGATCTTTCCTCGCTAGCTGGATGCACAATTTATAGTATTCAACGGCTTGCTCATGTTCTTGAGCATCGGCAAATAAGCTGCCTAAAACATTGTAAGAACGCTGCTGCAACGTTGAATCATTGATCACTTGACCCACTTTCAAACGTTTTAGCATATATTCAATAGCCAGTGATCTATCACCAAGCTGCCGATAAATAATACCCAAGATTCCGTAAGCTCTCCCTTGCCAAAGCTGGAGGGAGTGGCTCACTTCCAGTTCCCCAATAATGTGATGCAGTGTCAACAATGCATTTTCGTACTGTTCAATCTGATGCTGAATACCGGCTCGTACAACTTCTCTAATCAGGTAAAGATGATGTTTCTCATCATTCTGACCATGAAATTGCCGATCTAAATGAGGTTTTATTACTGCTAGATACTTCTCAGCTTCGGCAATATTGACGTAAGATTGCTTCCAAGCTTCTTCTAGTACATCTATAGGGGTCGCAGAGGCATCAAGCATATAAATTTAGAGGTAGATTACCAACAAATTGGCGTTATTTTGATACAAATGGGCAAAAAAGATGCGGACATTACCCATGATAGATTTCTTTTTGTAAGGGCCTTCATCTTTCATTATAGCAATGATGTGAATTATCACAGCAAATTAATACGGCCGTTTGTAAATCAATTTATCCTTTCAGACTAATTTCCCATGTAAACTGGTAAAAATCCAGCAGTATAAGAGAGACCTATGCCAACTAGCTTAAATTGCCCAAACTGCAACGCCCCACTCAATTTTTCTGATCACCCAAATCAGGTTTCAATTCATTGTGACTATTGCAATAGCACCATCATTGTGCCTGAGGAAGAACGGTCTACCATCAATGCACCTCATTCAAACAACCCGCAGGAAGCGCAAATCATGGCTGAGGTCACCCAGCTGATACAGAACGGCCGTAAAATTGAAGCAATCAAGCTGTTTCGTGAAACGTTTGGTGTTAACCTCAAAGAAGCCAAAGAGGTTGTTGAAGCGATGGCACGCTACGAAACCGTTCATTTTGCCAACTCAACATTCACCGCACAAATCCAACCCGGAACAATCCAAACCTCAGGCAGTTGGTTAGGCGGCTGTGTATGGCGGTTTATTGTATTTGGGTTCTTCTTTGCTTTGGTAATCGTTATTGTTGGCATCTTTGAAACAAGAGCAGGCAACAGTAATCAGCAGATCGAAACGGCCGTTGAGCAGATAAACGAGCTTTTAGGGAGCGATGTGATTCCTTCGGGTGGTGATATAGAAATCACGATCGATGAAGAGCTGGAAAGAACCATCGAACTTATTGAAGACAATGTGAACCTAACTGGATTCCCAGAACCCGATTTACAAATTGGTGGAGCTGAAGGAACGGGCCCTGGCTTTTTTAATGACACAAGGCAGATTGCCATTGATGGGGAGGGTCTGATCTATACAGCAGATTATGATGGTGGCCGCATCCAAGTTTTTAATGAAGAGGGTGAATTTATCCGTCAGCTCAATTTGGAAGCGGACAAATTTATCCCCAGCATGGTTGTTAATCGTCAGGGCACACTCTTGGTCCAAGCGCCTCAAGGTATTGAAAAATATGATAGCCAAACCGGCGAATTCTTAGGCCTTGTGCCCAATAGTGAGCGGCTCGGCTTTTTACCGGGGATGACCATTACCCTTGATGGGTCTCTTGTTGTTGCCGGCAGAGACCGTCTAATGCGATACGATAGTGATGAAAACATAATGCTAGATATTCCAAATTTAGATGAGATCATACCTGAGTATGAAACAGCAACGACTGACGTCGCCGTAGATGGGTCAGGAAATATTTACATCATGGGAAGAGAAACGATCTACAAGCTTGATGCAAACGGCCGTTTCCTTGACCGTATTGGCAGCAGAGGGGAGTCAGAAGACCAATTTATTTCATTTCCAACAGCCATTACTGTGGATGGACGAGGGTATGTGTACGCAACAGACTTCTCTGGCATTCGCGTGTTTGACGAAAACGGCCGTTTTCTTACCAATATTCCCATGAGCGGCGTCATCTTCGACATGCTCATCACAACCCAAGATGAATTAATCGTTATGGATAGGAACGGGAATGAATTACGACAATATGCGTTAGCAGACCTTTTGCCCTAAATTTTTTAAGCAGGGGACTCTGTTACTCAACCTGCTCAACATTCATCTAAGGGGATAACAGTCAGAAAAAGGTCACGATTGCCACGGTGTTCGCGGTTTACCGGCCTCAATCTCAACCCGCCGCTTAGCCACAAAGGCATCTAACTCTTCTCGAATGGCGGGATCTATTGGCGGACGCTCATAGTCCCGCAGCATCTGTTTCCACACTTTGTTGGCCCGCTGATACGTCGTGGCGCTCCCCTCCTCTTCCCATTTTTCAAAATTATCCATGCTAAACACTTGGTGCTGATGGAAAGCGGTCTTGTAATGGCGCATGGTGTGGCCTGCCCCCAGAAAATGCTGCCCTGACGGGGTCTCTTCGTACGCATCCCACGCAAAATCATCATCGGTTAGGCCAATGCCTTTGCTGTAGCGGGCAATCATGGCACAAATTTCTAGATCGAGCACAAACTTTTCGTATCCCGCAATAAGCCCTCCTTCGAGCCAGCCCGCCGAATGCAAAATAAAGTTGGCCCCAGATTGAACCGTCGCCCACATGGTGCTGGCTGATTCGTAACCCGATTGGGCATCAGGAATGCGAGAGGCGGTAAAGTTGCCGCCCGACCGGTAAGGCAAACCATAGTGGCGTGCCATCTGCCCACCCGCAAACATGGCCAAATTATTTTCGGCCGTGCCAAAGCAGGGCGCACCGCTCTTCATATCAATATTGGCTAAAAAGGAACCGTACAAACAAGGCGCACCCGCATTGACCATTTGAGCATAACAAATGCCAAAAAGCGCCTCTGCATTTAGCTGGGCAACGGTCGCTGCCATTGTGCTTGGGGACATAGCCCCTGCAATAATAAACGGCGTAAACATAACCGCTTGCTTCGTCTCCGCGTACACAGTGATAGCACTCAGCATGCGGTCATCCCAACGCATCGGGCTCGAGGCGTTTACAGTAGAGCTCAGCGCCGGATTCTCCTTCATCGCCTCTTCTCCCACCACAATGCGCGCTATATCAACTGAATCTCGCGCATTATCGGGGAAAACCACGCTTCCCATGAAGGATTTGTCGCTCAGCGTCGCCAAAGCGTGCAGCATATCAAGATGGCGCGTTTCTAATGGCAAATCATTTGGCTCAACCAGTACACCACCCCCAATGTGCATTTCTGGAGCCATATAGGCTAACTTGGCGAACTTTTTGAAATCATCAAAAGTGCTTTGGCGCCGTCCTCTGTCCAGATCAAGCGCAAATGGCGGCCCATAAATGGGTGCATAAACGGTATTTCGTCCCCCTAAGGGCAGGTTTTTGGCTGGATTGCGGGCGAGCTGGGTCCACGTAGATGGCGCTTGGTTAACAAAGTGCATGAGCGTGTCTTCATCGATTTTGACTTTGTTGCCCTCGACGATGGTCGCCCCATTTTGGCGAAAGACCTCAAGCCCTTCGGGGAAGTCAATAATGAGGGTGCCAAACTCTTTAAGCAAGCGCATGGAGGCGTTATGGATTTTGTGAATTCCCTCTTCAGAAAGGATATTGCTGAAGGGCACGTTGTTGAAAATGGGTTCGAGCATAGCAACGGCCGTATTCGGGGTCCCATTGCTCACTTTTTGGCGACGTCTGCGGGTTCTGGTTTTCATAGTGGGTTTCGCTTTTTTATCGTGATTTTTGATTTGACTTATGCCCATATGTTATAGATTAATTATAAATTTCAGTAGTGATCTTTTCACCACAATTTAGCGGGTTTTAGTGTACAATGCGTCGTTTAGATTATTGTCGGATTCCGGCAATTTATCTATACTAAATAGGACTCTCAATTAGTATAATATGTCATTTTACTGGGGCACATATTTTCAAGGAATCATATAAAAAAATACCTATACCTTAACTTGGGTCGATCCTAATCCATTGATGGCACCAGCACAGAACTTATAAGTTTCTCTTACCTTCTTGAAATTTCTTTTAAAGTAATATTAGAAATCGAATTTTATGAATCAGTATGAATTATCTCAAAAAATAGAACGTTGTTTTGCTCTCCATGATTTAGAAGATTTATGCTTCCAATTAGATGTTGAGTTTGACAATCTTCCCGGAAAAACACGAAAGGAAAAAGCAAGATCGATTATTCGTTATTTCGATCATCGAGACACAATAAATCAGTTATTGGAAGCTCTTAAGCGGAATCGTCCAAATGAAGATTGGGAAATTGATATAGACGCATGGAAGTCAAAGCCACTTTCATCAAAACCCAAAACCACGAACAACGATACCTCTTCAGAAAACAAATCTCCCCAGCTTCCTAGACTGAATTTAAGCAATTATATGCAATGGAGTCTAGTGATTGTTATTGGTGTGATGGGTTATTTTTTATTACAAAATAATTTACCTTTTCAAATGGAACCAACGCCCGAACCAATGCCCGCAACAGAGGTAGCTATTGTTGATACGGTATCAGATGCCATCTCAACAGAAACAGCAACTTTAGAGCCAACGCCAACTAAACCGGTCACAGACACAGAGGCGATTACCCAAGATGAAGCCTCCCCTAAACCGGTAACAGCCACATCAGAAACGACGTCAACTCCTTCGGAAAGTGCAAGCGAACCAGAGGAATCGACATCAACGCCTAACCCTCCCACGGAGGAGCCAGAAAACATTGCTGAAGAATCTAGCAACTATTTTACGCCAGGAAGCTCGGTTAATGATTCGTTAGCTGATGGGGCTTTTGATGAATTTGTTTTTCTAGGGCAAGCAAATCAGCCGCTATTATTTAATATTCAAGTAACAGAAGGTGGGCTTGATTATCGGGTATTATTTTTTGATGCATTCGGCATTGAGGTAAAAAATGCAGGCTACTATTATCAAAACTCAGACCCCACTATCCCATTTACGCCATCAGAATCAGGGGAATATACAATTCGCTTAGTCGGGGGAAGTTCTCTTGGTGATTATGTGATTCGAATGGAATATGTTGATGAGACACCAAGAGAATCAGACCATATTTTTCCTATCGAAGTAAACGGTAGTGCGTCTGAAAAGTTAGCAGTTGGCGCCATTGACAGGTTCCAATTTATGGGTGTGGAAAATCAACCGTTGCTTTTTACAATTCAAGTTGTTGAAGGTGGGTTAGATTATCGAGTTAAGTTTTTTGATTCATCTGGAATTGAAATTGAGAACACGGGTTATTTTTATCAAAATTCTGATCCTGAAATTCCTTTTACACCACCTGAAACGGCCGTTTACACCATACAACTCATCGGCGGGGCAAGCTTTGGGTCTTATGTCATCAAAATGGATTATATTGATGATCCTGCTCCGGAACCAGATACTGTATTTCAACTCAATCCAGATGAAAGCATTCAAGAACATTTAGCAGTTAAGGCGATTGACTCCTACCGCTTTCAAGGCGTCCAAAATCAACCGTTGCTCTTCACGATTCAAGTGTTGGAAGGTGGAATAGATTATCGTGTCCTTATATTTGATGAATCAAACATTGAAATTGAGGATAAAGGATATCATTACCAAAACTCATCACCCAATCTTTCCTTTACACCACCTGAAAGCTCGACCTACTACGTCAAAATTGTTGGTGGAGCCTCTTTTGGGAAATATGTCATTAAATACTCTTTTATAGACAATCCACTTCCTGAACCTGACACGGTGTTCCCAATCCAAGCAGGGGATACCTATATAGAAAATCTTGCAGCCAAAGCAACCGATACCTATCAATTTAGTAGTGTAGCAAATCAAACCTCAGTTTTTACAATCCAAGTCTCAGAAGGTGGCTTAGATTATCGTGTCCATATTTTGGATGAGAATGGAAATGTACTTCAAGATGCAGGGTATCATTACCAAAATTCAACACCCATGATCACCTTCACCTCTGAAGAAGATGGTGTTTACTTCTTACGATTAATCGGTGGAGCTAGTTTTGGTAGCTATACTCTTACAATGGGTATGCAGTAATTAAGGGTGGGAATAACAAATGTCATGGGTAAATACATTATTGCTAAATTTGAAGACCAGTCAGAAAGAATCGTAGCCGATTTTTCAAACGGTCGTGCCGATCTATTTTATGAGGTCACAACCCTCTTGGAGAAATTTCTTCAAACGCCAAGCGGCATGGCTCCTGACAATGGTTCCAATGAATATTATTTAAGCGCAACACAATTCCCTGAATTCTTTGAGGTATTTTGGCAATCGGGTTGGCTTTCTGATATTGAAAGCTCATTCGTAATTGGTTGGGCAGAGCATGCGGCAGGAATTCTCATGAATATTTCGTTGAACTCTGCTAAATGGATTGACCGAAACGGCCGTACGTTAAAAATTAAACGGTCTCCCCTGCACAATTCAAATCTGGAGAACCTGTTAAAATAGCTTAATGACGAATAACCAAAAACGAACACGCCCTACCACGCTTGAAGAGTACAACAGTCGTTTTGACGGCTTGGTGACAGAACACGGCCGTAACATCGGTCTCAATTTTCAACCAGACCCGACAGATATCATCATTACCCCCTATGCCAAGTCTGGCACGACCTGGCTTCAGCAAATCGTCCATGGCTTGCGAACCCGTGGC
>JBCCFD010000339.1:0-9181 GCA_039029915.1 Chloroflexota bacterium | reverse complement strand
TGGCACGGCCGTTTAAATCCCAACACGCAACAAATAGAGCCAGTGCCAGAACAAGTTGAGGGAAACCGCCTCGAAGCTGTTGCGGCCTTTCCCTGTTTAGCCGATCTCCCCATAGCTGAGGTCTCAGTTGAACGGGGTGAGCTCATCAGCCAAGATGACATTCCCATCATTGATTATCTGCCCGGTGCCAAAAATATGCTTGTAGCAGCCGGTTGGTCTGGGCACGGCTGGGCCATCTCTCCAGCCGTCGTGCGGCATTTGGCCCAATGGCTCTTGACCAACCACAGGCCAGAAATATTAGCGCCCTTTCACTACAATCGTTTCATACGGTACTGATTATGGATTGAAACAACCATCTTCACTGTCGTAAGCTTCCCGAAGAGTCATATTTAAACGGGAAGCAGTAACTGACCAGCGAGACACAGGGATGATTGTTCAAGAAGATCAGCTTGAAAACGAGGATTTTAATCAACGGCCGTATCAATCCTTGCCTGAAAAATTGCAAAAATATCTTCCCGCCTCTCTTTGGCAGCAAATTCAAGGAAAGGCAGAGGTAAAACCGCGTCTTATCTCTGAATGCGTTGGTACCCTTTCTCAGCTTTTAGAATCAACCACTTCTCACCTTCCTTCAAGTCTTGTTGAATGGGTGTCTCAAAACCCAATCCCAGGACAAGCAAACGGCCGTTTTGTCAACGGCACACTCCTCTTTGCGGACATTAGCGGTTTTACAGCCATGTCAGAGAAGCTGAGCCAAAATGGCCGAGATGGGGCTGAAGAGGTCACCACCATCGTTAATCGGTATTTCGACGTCATGCTCGAAATTTTAAGGGCGTATGATGGCCATCTGATTCGCTTTGGCGGCGATGCTTTGTTAGGGCTCTTCGAAGAAAAAGCGGATCTGGCTAATGAGTATTCAATGTTTGGCATTGAAGACAATCCGTTCAATTTACCCCTCCGCCCCAACAGTGCCACCCGTGCCGTCATGACGGCAATTAAAATGCAGGATGCCATGTCTCAATTTACGCATACAGAAACCTCTCAAGGGGTTTTTCCGCTTAAAATGAGCGTTGGGGTCCATTACGGCCGTTTCTTTGCCGCCCAGTTGGGTGATAGTTACAGTATGGAATACGCGCTGTTCGGCGCTGATGTCAATAAAACGGCGCATATCGAATCAGCAGCCAAAGCCGATCAGGTCGTGGTTGACCGAAGCACCTTCGACCTCGTCGATCCCACGCTGCTTTGCACAGCCAGTTCGGTCCCAAAAAACCCAAATTACCTGATTGTTGAAGGTGGCTTTATTCCTGATTTACCCATCATTAACAATCCTTTTCAGACGCACTTTCCCCATATTCCTGATTGGGCGACTGTTGAAAAAATGATTCAGCTGCTAGACGCTTTTTGTATTTATCTACCAGAAGGTTTAGTCCCCCGCCTTGTTTCTGATTCTCGGGCGACTGAATTTCAAGGGGAGCATCGGCTTGTCGCGAACTTATTTGCCAATATAAACGGCTTAAGTGCGCTGGTTGACGGGCTAGGCCCTGGCCAAGAACAAACCATCATTGACACCTTAAACAGCTACTTCCTAACGATGTCCACGGCCGTTTCGCAGTTTGGCGGCGTCATTAATAAAATTGACCTGTATGATCACGGTGAAAAACTACTGGTCACCTTCGGCGCACCCGTGACGCATGAAGATGATGCCGAAAGGGCAACGAGGGCGGCCCTTAAAATGATGGAAGCCATACCGCAAATCAATGCCTCGATTCAAAAACAGCATCATTTACCAAATTTAAAGCTCTCACAGCGAATTGGCATTAGCTTTGGGTCTGTTTTTGCTGGATTTGTGGGCGCGACATGGCGTCATGAATATACCGTGATGGGAGACCAAGTTAATTTAGCCGCTCGGCTCATGTCCCAAGCGGCGATGAATCAAATTATCATCTCACCCAACGTCAAACGGCGCATCCAGAAAATTGGCGTATTTCAACAGCACGGAGAAGTTCATTTAAAAGGAAAGTCAAAACCGGTTCCCATTTTTGAATTAACGGCGGTTCACACCACAGCTCAACAACTTCGCGGTCTTACCGGCATGGCATCCGAGCTGGTGGGACGCCATGAAGAATCCAGATTGCTACAAAACAAGCTGCAGCAGTTTCAATCAGGGCAAGGAGGCATTCTTTCTATCATCGGGGACGCTGGTGTAGGCAAAACAAGGTTGTTTTCTGACGCAATCAAATCAATCTCACTCGATGCTCAAAAGGTGAGTGTGCGCTGTCTTTCCTATGCCGAAACGGTCTCCTATAGCAGTATGCAAGAGCTCCTGCGCCAGCTCTGCCACATTTCTCACGAACATACCGAGGCGCAATCGCTCACTTTATTTCAGCAAAAATTAGATTCAATTTGGACCCCTCAAAAAAGTGCCGAAGAACGACCTTATCTCGCCAACTTTCTCAATCTCCCTCTGTCACAGATAGAGCAAGAAAAGATCAATTATCTAGATGGTGAAGGGTTGCGTCAGCGCACCTTTGTGGCTTTGGCCGCTTTTATTAAAGGGGCTGCAGAAAAACGGCCGTTGCTTATTATTATTGATGATTTGCAGTGGATGGATAAAGCGTCGCACACGCTTTTAACCTATTTACACCCACTTTCAAATGAATTGCCCCTGCTTTGGGTCCTCCTCTTTCGACCAGAAAGGCAAAAAGGTTGCTGGACACTACACAATACACTGCAAGATGAGCCAGAAAACAACTACAGCGGCATTCAGCTTGCGGGGTTAACCCAAAAAGCCTCTGCCCAAATGTTGTCCAATCTGCTGGATGTTGACCATCATCTACCACAAATATCAACCCTCGTCTTGAATCGCGCCGAGGGGAACCCGCTTTATTTGGAAGAGGTAATTCGGTCGTTAATTAATGACGGTTTTCTGCAAAAGGATGAGCAGGGAAATTGGCAATTAGACCGGCAGGCGACGCATTCGGTTCCCGATACGCTAGAAGGAGTGCTGATGGCTCGGCTAGACCGGCTGGAAGAAACGTGCCGCTGGTCAATTCAAGTCGCTTCTGTAATTGGACGCACCTTTCCTATCGATGTGCTCGATGAGGTCACAGCCCCCTCTCGTCATCAAAATTTAAACGAACCGCTGACTCAGCTTCAGCTTGTAAAAATGATTGAAGAAAATCAGCGGCAGCCTGAACTTGTTTACAGTTTTATCCATTCCTTACTGCAAGAGGTGGCTTATCGAAGTCAATCGGTCAAAGCGAGAACGCAATATCATCGCTTGATTGCCCAATATTTAGAAAAAGGTCGCCAGCAGGGCTGGGGAGACGTTGAAAATCTTACCCCCCTGATTGCTCATCATGCTTACACTGGGGGAGACTGGCCAAGAGCCATGTTGTATCAAATAAAAACTGGGGAGCACGCTATGACATTATTTGCCAATGAGGAGGCGATTGCCCACTATCTAAAAGCGTTAGATAGTGCCAAGAAGCTTCCAGACTCAGAAACGGCCGTTCAACGGCTCAATATCCATCTTTCGCTGGGTCAAATTTATATCACCACCGACCAGTATGACGAGGCAACGAATCATCTCGAACTGGCTGAAAACCTGGTTGAAAGCCTCAACGACAGCAGTGCCTATGTGGCGATTTGCCGCTGGCGCACTCGACTGCACGAACTGCGGGGTGAATATGATGAGGCGTTTAAATGGATCGAGAGAGGTTTGACGCAGCAGGTTGAGACGGCTGATGTGCCACAAATCATGCTGCTAGCCGGACTCATCCATATTCGGCAGGGCAATTATGAAGATGCGCTCAGCTACTGCCACACCGTCCTCGACCTCGCCAAGCAGCAAAATGAAGTAACCGCCCTCGCTCGGGCCAACAATTTGTTAGGCATCACCTACTTACGAAGCGATAGCCAAAAAGCGATTCTTCATTTTCGCACGGCTTTTGACCTTTATAAGCAGGCGGGTGACATTTCAGGTCAAGCCACTTCTCACAATCTAATCGCGAATGCTTGTTTTAATTTAGGGCGATGGACCGAAGCAGATTTCCACTATCGGCAGGCACTGGAAATGTTTGGGCAAATTAGTGATACCTATAACCGCATCATGGCGGTCAATAATCTGGGCGGCATTGCGCTTAATCAGGGTCAACTGGACGATGCGCTTTCGTTTTACAAAGAGGGTGTTGAGTTAGCCCACCAAATTGGTGGCTCGGCTTGGATGATCGGCGTTTTTGAGATGAATTTAGGCTCAACGTATTGTCGCCTTCAGAAACCAGCGGTAGCCCTCAATCATTTGAGCAGAAGTGCGGACCAATTTGAACAAGCTGGCTCTCGTGACTTTTTGCCTGAAATGATGCGCCATCAGGCTAAGGCGCATATGTTAGCTGATAATTTAGCTGAGGCAGAATCTATCATCAATCAAGCGTTTGACCTAGCTAAAGAGCAGGATAATCAAGGGGAAATGGGGTGTAGTCAGCGTGTTAAAGCTGAAATTCTGCTGGACCAATCGCAGGCGAGCTTAGCGATTCAAGAGCTGGAGCAAAGCATTACGCGTCTTGAAGCCGTTGGTGAAGAGTACGAGCTTGCTAAAAGTCGTTTTACTTTGGCCAAAACCATTTGGCATGCTCAAAAATCATCTAAACGCATAAATCCGCTCCTAGAAAAAGCGCAGTCCGTGTTTGAGTCACTTGATGCCAAAATGGATTTAACGGCCGTTATTCAGTTCAATCAGCAAATAGCAAAAGAGTCCTAAAATGACAATTGGGTGACAGGCAAGCGGGCAAATATTTCTTATCTTATGGGTGGGTGAGCAATACCCCTTTAGATACTAGTAAGCAAACAAGGCAAAATATAAATGAAAAAATGGTTTGGTAGTTTCAATCCCAAAATAATGGTTGCTTGGAAAAAACCAGTCCAACGAACCTTGATACTATCCGCAATGGTCACGGTGGCCTTTGTTTTTCTTTTCTCAATTGTTAAGCAAACAGAGGCAAACACGGCCTATTTAAGCCCACAGCCAACACCGAGTGCAAACACAATTAAACTTTCAAATTCGATGAGCGGGGGTGATGTCGATGGAGACTCAAGAGAAGGGGCTATCTCCGAAAATGGTCATTTTGTCACATTTGTTTCCAACGGCACCAACTTGATAACAACACCCACTTCAGCGCACGATCAAATCTACCGAATAGACCGACAAACCAATGAGATCATTCAAGTGTCGCTAGGATACTATAGCGCTCAACCTAATGCTGATTCTGTTGACCCTGACATTTCAGCAGATGGCAACTTCATTGTTTATGAAAGCCCAGCGTCTAATTTACTCTCCATTCCACAAACATTCAGCCATTCAGATATTTATTTGTACGATCATCATATGATGACGGGTGATGACGAGCCGATTCTTGTCTCAATTGGTTTTGACTTCATGGAAGCGAACGGTCCATCATTTAGCCCTTCGGTGTCGGGAGACGGCCGTTTTATTGCGTTCGCCTCTGATGCAACCAACCTCGTCGAAGATGACACCAATAACACAACCGATATTTTTGTTTACGATGTCATTGACCAATATACCGAAAGAGTCTCCCTCAGAAATGGCATTTTTCAACAAATTCAACCGTCACACAACCCTCAAATTTCCGTAGACGGCCGTTTTGTGGTCTTCGAATCAGCTGCCCACCTTGCTAATTTTGACACTAACACCCATGACGACATCTATCTATTTGACCGTGATACCGGCGTTGTCGAACTCATTTCAATCCGAACAGATGGCGGTCAGCCCTTCGGTGGCGCCTCATATAATCCAGATATTTCAGCCAACGGTCAATTCGTTGTTTTTGAAAGTGTTGCCGAGGATTTAGTGGATGAAGACCAAAACAACAAAGTAGATATTTTCCTGCACGATCGCTTTAGTGGGGAAACGATTCTAGTGTCTCAAACGGCAGATTTTGGTCAAACCAACGAGCACTCCATGAAACCAAGAATCTCCGCCAACGGCGAATGGATTGTCTTCACCTCATACGCCAGCAACTTGGTGCAAAACGACAATAATAACGAAAAGGACGTCTTCGCTTTTGAAGTGAGCACTGGCAAAATTGAACGTATTTCTGTCGGAGCAAACGATGAAGAGGCCAACTTCTGGTCCGCTTACGCCACGATTTCAGCCGAAGGGCGTTCTATTTCTTTCCAGTCTAATGCCACAAACCTTGTTCCTGGTGACACAAACAACAAGGAAGATGTCTTTGTAAGAGATCGCCCCATTGACGGGGAAAGTTTCCGGTATACGGCCGTTGAACTCATCCCCGGCACCAGCGCAACCGGCACCATTGATGGTGGGAAAGCCGCCCAATGGTATCAATTTGACGTTGAAGAAATGGGATCGACGCTCACAGCAACCCTTTCAGGCTTATCGGCTGATTTCAATCTATATCTATTTGCCCCCGAAGTGGATGAAGAAACAGGCCAGATTCGTGATTTGGGTCAAATGTCGAACATCGGCCAGATGTCGAACATCGGCCAAATGTCAAACATCGGCCAAATGTCAAACATCGGCCAGATGTCGAACATCGGTGATTTAACGGATATGGGCGAACTGAACGAACTAGGCCAAATGTCAAACATCGGCCAAATGTCGAACATCGGCCAAATGTCGAACATCGGCCAAATTGACGGCACGGGCACTTTGGTTGCTCTTTCAGTCAGACCAGGCAATGTGCCAGAGCAAATTATTTATGATGTGCATGAGCTGGCCGGCACGTATTACCTCGCCGTGGTGCCTCAGGTAGATGAAGCATTAGGGTCAACCTTTAACGTCAACGTAGCGATTCAATCCCCCGCTTCGTTGTTTAATCCAATTTTCGGAACGGTGCCTTTGACTTACACGACGCCGCTAACCGACACGGCCGTTAACAGCATCATCTTCATCAATTCCGACCGCATGAACGCACTTTATACTGGAGCTGACACGATCACCAATTCTCAGCTTTTAACAAAAGTCAACCAGCTGGCCGCGCATCCGCAGGTAAACGGGGTCGTCATCGACCTCAAAGATTATGATGGGTTTGCCAATGCGTACAGCGTTTGGGACGCCGATCCAACCAATCCTTTAGCCGCCAACTTTGTCGCTCAACATATCAAATCGCTCATTTACAGTCTGGCACCCGCCTATCCGAATGTGCAATACATGGTGCTCGTTGGCGAAGACCGGGTCATTCCACACCGCCGTCTGCGGGATGAGGCGCTTATTGCCAACCAGCGCAACTACGCCAATGAGGCCCACACAGACCAACTGGCTGGCGCCTTTAGCTACTACTACTTCTTAAGTGATGATTATTACGCCGGGCTTTTACCGCTTCCCTACGGCAACAGAGAGTTTTATCTACCTCAGGTGGCCATTGGGCGTCTGGTCGAACAACCGTCCGAAATTGCCGGTATGATTGATGACTTCATAGCCAATCCGGTTCAAAATCCTCAGGATGCCTTTTTGACAGGGTATGATTTCCTGATCGACCAAGCCAATGAGATTAGTCAAACCTTGACCGCTTCTGGGATTACGAGCCTTACCACGATGATCGATGACAATTGGACAGCGAGTGACTTTAATAACAACTTCTTCGGTCGAATTGAAGGGCCGGGACTCACTTCTTTAAACTCTCACTTTTCACACTACAGCATGTATCCAAATAATCCAACGGAAGTGTTTGCCACGCAGGTCATAAACACACCCGACTTTTCAAGCACCCTTGTATTTTCGGTGGGATGTCATGCAGGTCTGAATATGCCAGACGACCTAGCACAAAATGCCGGTCATGCCCGTGATTGGAGCCAAGCGTTTAACGCACAGCAGGCTACCTTCATTGGCAGTACCGGCTACGCTTATGGAGATTCTGACTTGGTGGCATATTCAGAACTGCTGATGTCTAACTTTACGGCGGCGTTAGGCGATTGGAGTGAAGGCCCTCAAACGGTTGGCAATGCGTTACTGATGGCAAAACACGGGTATTTCAACAGCCTCGCAGGCGGTACTTTTAGCAACTATGATGAGAAAGTGCTGGAGGAGATGACGCTATACGGGCTGCCGATGCTTAGAATCAACATGCCGGTCACGACAACCAATGCATCAACGCACGCAACCCACATTATGGCCACAGCTTCAAACGGCGACAACACACAAACGGCCGTTTCGCTCGACTTTGACTACACGCTAGAGACAGTAGACGGGGTTGGCTCGTATTACGCCCTCGTCAATGATGACGCAGACATTTATGTATCAGCTGGGCGACCGACTCAACCTCGTTTGGATATTGAAATTGAACAGGATGGCCAGTTAGCCCACGGTGTTTTATTCGTTGGTGGTATCTTTACGGATGTTCAAGATTTCAACCCTGCTGTCTCTCAGCTCATTACGGATGAGCAATATATCGAGCAAGAGCCAGCTTTTGACATCGATTTTTGGTATCCCTCACTGCCTGCTTCAATCAATCGCTTTTTAACCATTGACGGCGATACAAACGAAAAATTGATTGTCACACCCGGCCAATTTTTGGCTGATGAAGGCACGGGGGGATTAACGGGAACCCAACGTCTCTACACCAATCTTGATTTGATTGTGTATCATGCTGACTTTGAAAGTGATGATTATATTGCCCCCAGCATTTGGGATATTTATACCGAGCGATATGGCACTCAAATCTTCTTTGAGGTGATTGTCACCGAGGATGAAGGGGATATTAGCCGAGTTGTCGTACTTTATCGTGAAATCGATAGCTATGAGTGGCAACTGCTGGAGCTAACGTACGATCCTGTCGAGGAGTATGCCTATGGCGCGATTGAGGCTGATAAGGAAATAGAATTCCTTGTCCAAGCGGTAGATTCCAGTGGGAATGTGGCTTATGGTTTAGATTATGGCACGGCCTTTTCCCAAGCGGAAGCCACTGAATTTTTGCTCTTTTTACCTTTGATAAACGGGAGGGATTAAGTGCAAGAAGCGAATGGATGATAGACGACGGTGAGCGTCAAACTGGGATTAGGAACATAGGAGCAAGATCGAAGCAGTTAGAAATATCATCAAATCATCCATTCGCTCTCGCTATGTCGTGAATAATTTGAGTATATTAGATTTCATCTATTCCTTGCTTTAACTTCTTTACGGAAAACCTTAAATTCTCCTTAAATTACC
>JBCCFD010000338.1:0-9208 GCA_039029915.1 Chloroflexota bacterium | reverse complement strand
GTATCGTGACCTATACACCTTCCGGCTATCCCACAATTGACCAGCTGCCCACGGATGAAAACGGCCGTTTATTTGTCGCCACCGGAGGGAACGGGACTGGCGCTCAAGGCTCCGATACGCTGGGCCGTCTTGCCGCTGGTTTAATGCATGATGGGCGCTGGATCGATACCATTCCTCGTCAGGTATTTTTAGCCAGCAACAACTGGGGAGAATCCGACAAGAAGTTAACCAAAGCCCAGGCTCGCGCCATGCAAAAGGAAGGAGGTTGTTAACATGCACACACAATCTTCAGCCATGCTTTCAGATTTTCAAGCCCACTTTCCAAAAGCTTTGAATAAATATGAAGAAGCAAAGCAAGTCTTTCCTGCTGGCGTGACCCACGATGGCCGTTACTTACAGCCAGCCCCTATCTACGTCACCCATGCCGAAGGCTCAAGAAAATGGGATATTGATGGCAATGAGTATATCGATTATTGGGTGGGCCATGGGGCGTTGCTTTTAGGCCACAATCATCCCCAAGTCACTCAGGCAGTAAGCGAACAGCTTCAGCGCGGCACTCACTACGGTGCCTCTCATCAGCTTGAAATTCAGTGGGGGCAGTGGATTCAAAAGCTGGTCCCGTCTGCTGAAAAAGTGCGCTTAACCAGCAGCGGCACCGAAGCAACAATGATGGCCATTCGGCTAGCGCGGGGCTTTACGGGCAAAAAGAAGTTAATCCGCTTTAGCGGTCATTTTCACGGTTGGCACGATACGGTGATGATGGGGGTCAGCTTGCCTTATGACGCCCCCAATTCAGTGGGCATCCCTGATGAAACGTTATCAACCGTGGTTGTCTTACCGCCTAACGAAATTGAGGCTGTTGAAAGAGCAATCCAGACTGATCCAGAAATCGGCGCCATTATTTTAGAACCGGGCGGGGCTTCTAACGGCCGTATTCCCACCAAAGCCGGATTTTTACAAGATTTACGCGATGTCTGCACTAAATATGGCGTTGTGCTAATCTTCGATGAGGTTATTTCTGGCTTTCGGTATGCACCCGGTGGCGCACAAGAATATTTTGGCGTCATGCCCGACATGACCACGATGGCCAAAATTGTAGCTGGGGGACTCCCCGGCGGTGCCGTTGGTGGTCGGGCAGATATTATGGACCAGCTTGATTTTACGGGAGACAAGCAGCGAGATAGATACGGCCGTATGTCACATCCCGGCACCTACAACGGCAACCCCCTTAGCGCAACGGCTGGCATGACGGCCCTGTCCATCGCCGCCACAGGAGACCCTCAAAAGAAGGCGGGGGCCTCTTGCCTCAAATTAATTCAAGGTCTAAATGAAGTGCTTAAGTTTTCCGAAACGCCAGGCTGCGTGTATGGAGATGTGGCTGGCTTTCATTTTCTGGTTGGGCAAGCTGATTTTCACCCTGAATACGCTGAGAATATTTTAGAGTACGCCTCACCTGAAAGGCTCACAGTCGGCATGGGGCTACTTGCTAAACCCATGCGCATTGCCATGCTCATGGAAGGTATCGACAAACCGGCTTCTGCAGGGCGGCTTTCAGCGGCTCACACCGATGAAGATATTGGGCAGACTATTTCGGCGTTTGAGAAGGCGATTCACCGGATGGAAAGGTGGGGGTTGATTGGAGATTCGTAAAAGAGTTATTGGTATATTGGTGTATTGGTATATTAACAAACCAAATACACCAATATATTATTAATACTCAAGTTGAATTTACTCGGCTGGGCTGTTGTTTGCCTGATCGAGCTCTTCTTCTACAAACTCCTCGACCAGCTCCTCGATGTCCCCTTTATCAATTCGGGTGATGAGATCCCATCCAAGGTAGAGCAGCGAAAACTGCATAAATCCTAACCAAACCATCACCACTTTGAGACCCAATTTAACCGTTTCAAGCTGAGATTGGATTGTGGTGCGGGTATCCCCCAAGGTGGTATCAATCTCATTCACAATACCAATGTATTCACCTAAAAGCGGCTCGACTTCAGCAATATTGCCGTTAATTGTGCCTAAATCCCCTGAGATAGCGAGAATGTTTTGGCTAACAGAATCCAAGTTAGCGCTAGCCGCAGTTAAACTTGGTTCAAGTGACCGAAGCTGTTCAGGAAGCCCGTCAAGGCTAGTGCCCAGTTCGTTGACCGTTTGATCGAACGGCTGGGTTGGTTGATAGTTGACCCCTAAATCATACTGAATTTGGAACCCCAGAATCTCTTCATCAATCTCAAAATTGTTGAGCGTTATCAGGGTGTCATCAATGACGCCTGCTACTTCTGCCACATCGGGAATGGCTGACTGAACAGCTTCGATACTGTCCGGAGCATCTTGACTGGCAATGCTGTTCACCTGATCAAGCAGGGGTTTGGTGTCGTCAATGGTTTGAGCCAGATTAACGGCCGTTTCCTCCACCGTCACTAAGCCGGCATTGACATCCACAATCGTCGTCTGAGCCAAAGACAGCGTATCTTCAACCGTCGTGAGGCTTTCAGCCGTTAAGCCCAGCGTGCCGTCTAATGCAACAGCCACCGTGTCAACGACTGAATCAACTTGTGTATATCCAAAAATGGCCAGCCCAACGCCTCCCAAGCCCACAATTAACAAAACAAACCCGGTAATTCTTCTCAGCATGATTTTTCTCCTCAATCTTCGGCATCTACTGTCTACTGTTTTTTACGTCTGCCACTCATCAATTCCCACCCTAAATATAGCGGGGCAAGCTGAGAAAAACCAAACCAAATCGCACCGAACTGCACAATCTGCTGCAGCCTTGACCATTGCTCACTGATTTGCCGACGCATGAGGCGTGTGTTGTCGTTTGTTTCGGTGACAATTTGTAAATATTCATCGAGAAGCGGGTCAATTTCAGAAACACGGCCGTTAAGCATGCCCAAGTCATCCCCAATCAAAAACAGGTTTTGGCTCACCGTTTCCAAGTTATTTTTCGTAACATTGGTATACACCTGTAAGCTGCGCAAACTGCCCGGTAGCCCTTCCAGCCCTTCACCAAGAGCAAGCACCGTCTCATCAAACGGCTGTGATGGTTCATAGTTGACACCCAAACTGTAGTTAATATCAAAACCTAAAATCGATTCATCAATGCTAAATCGGTTGAGCGTCGTTAGCGTATCATCGACAATACCAGCTACCTGTGCCAAATCCGGGATTGCCATTTGCACGGTTTCAATGCTCTCTGGCACGTCATCACTGGCCACAACTGCAATTTGGTCAAGCAATGGGGTTGTGGTGTTCACCGCCTGACCAAGCTGATCCATACTCGTTTCAACTGTATCAAGCGTTGTTCCTAAATCGGTTAAGGTTGCTTTAGCAAGCAGCAGGCTGTCGTTCACTGTGTCTAAATTTTGGGAAACACCAAACAGCGTTGAATCAACGGTTTGAGCGGCTGAATCAATGAGGGGCGGAAGCTGGGTATAAAGCAGATAAGCAATCCCTATTCCCACTAAACCAACAATAAATATGATTATTCCCAACAGTCGTCTCAGCATTGTTCTTATTCCTCTTCGTAAAAGGCAAGCAGTTCGTTTTTGCCATTAATTAGTTCAGCCCGAGGCAACCCACCCGCTTCTAAAATGGCATCGTCTAATGAATCTAATTGCTCATAAAATTCAAGGCCGTGTTCCATCGGATTAAACTGATCAATGTCTTGCAACGCCACTTCTGACTCTAACCATTCAAACAGAACGTTTTCAGCGTTGGCAAACTGTTTCTGCCCCAGATAAAAGGTCATCATTTGATGGTAAAGAGTGCTATGGTGTTGATATTCGTCTAGCTCATCAATAAGCTGATCAATTTGCTCAACTGTCACCAGCGGCTCTTCTGACTGCACATCCAGCGACAACCACAGCTTTAAAGCGAGCACCTGACGCAGATAAACGGCCGTATCGTCATCCTCCGCCTTGTAAAAATCAGCATCTTGCTTGAGCAACTGGCCTAAATAAAATGCGCGTTCTTCCCACACCCCTGCATTTTTTATTCGATCTAGAATGACGTCAAAATCTAAGCGAACGAGGCGTTCAGTTGGTAGCTTAACTAAATCCTCAATCGCTTGGGAAATCGTTTCATGGGCCTCTTGACGCTGGCCCTCATTTTGCAATGCCAGCGCCTGTTTCACCATCCGGCCAATGTGTAGGGCCATTTCTTCAAGAATTCGTAGTAAATAATCTTCTTTTTTCATGATGCACCATACAAAACCCGTAAACGACGATGCAGATGCGGATAGCTTTTAAGTTGGGTGTTGTCGCTAATTTGATCGATGCTCCCCATTTGACTGTCAATACTGAGTAATCGGGAATCAGTTATTTTCTCCATTAAGGCAGCTTGGAAACGACCTGCATATAGCACCTGAAACGGCCTATCAAAAAACGAACCGCACGCCGTTGCCAGCGGTTCGGTAATCCCCAACCCATTGTGCCTCTCTGCCAGAGCAGAATATCCTTTACAAAGCCATTTTTGACGCGTTTGCCAATCGGTCGCCGCCAAAATTTGAGCAAAAATAGGGTGCAGCCCAGTCGCCAAATCTAACCTATTGAACGCTGTACCAAACCATTTGGCATAAGGGGCGTACTGCTTTTCCATCAAAAAACAAAGAGACATCATGTCGTGCACTAAACGACTCGCTAACAGAGCAGATCCAATCTCATCCCCTACGATGCCAGTCCGGCCTACAAAATGCTCCTCTTCACCCATTCGCCCCCACTGCATCGCCATCAAATATAGCCAAACATCATTTGGGAAATAGGCGAACTTATCACGAAATTCAGCTAATTTATTTTCCGGGTCAGCAAACAGTCGCCCCTTGGTGATTGTCAATAAAAATTGCTGGGGGATGGTTAACCAATCGATCGCGTCAAGGGGCTGGTATGGGTCAATATTGACCTGTTTTTTTACAAATTGCCGAATAGTCGTTATGGTGATGCGATGGTCCACAGGACCATCGTGCTCGTCCACAGCTACACGAACGCCCTGTTCATCGGCTGCCACAAAATGAACGGGAAACGCTTTGTATTGGGCTGGTAATTCAGTGCGCAGGGTGTTAAATACGGCCGTTTTCCAATCATCAATCTCCGTCTCGTCCAAAAACAGCTGCATCCGAATCCCCCAATCATGATCCGTTGATATCTCCGTGTCATACCCCAACACATCCGATCCGTCCCCCAACCGCGCCGCCGCATAGGTCAAATCAGGAAACTTCTCGGCCATCAACGGAGCCAAAATCTCATGAAAAAATTGTTCGTTTAGATCAAGACTGGGTATGAAATCTGGCATAGGTACTCCTTTGAGAAGAGAAGAGAGTAAAGAGAAGAGAGATAGAGCTAGAAATATTTACAACTCCCGCCTTGTAATCGGTAACTCTGCTACTTTGAAACTCTGCTACTTCGCAACCCGACTACTCTCCCAACTCAATCTCTAAGCCACTAATCCCCAGATATTCCAATCCGGAAGTCGAAGACAGCAGCGTATCCCGTGTAATTGGTGTGTTGGCTTCAACGGCCGTTTCCAATCCAAGCCACACAAACTGGAACGCATCATAAGCTGAGCCAGCATAAATGTCTGTGGTTTCATCAAAAGGGGTTACGGCCTCATAATTCTGCACAAAAGCAGCCGGAAGTTCATCTGGCATTACGGCACCTGCAGTATCGCCATCCATCGGAATAAACAGGAGACCCGCTTCTGCATAAAGGTCGGTAACGGCAGCCGTTGTTTCTGGTTGCCAATGCCCTACAACGGCCACAATAGCCGGATCGTTGATAATCGAAACGGCCGTTTCTCGGGCCAGCTCAACGTTCCCACCATCATCCCAAGCCACCAAGGCCACCCGATTTCCACCGATGCCCCCTTGCTCATTTAATTCTCGCACCGCCAAACGCGCACTGTAAATCACGTCATATCCCACTGCCCGATGACTGCCTTCAAAAGGGGCCACTAAAGCGATTTTTACAACGGGATCGACACTGTAGCAGGCCGATAGGAAAGTAATAAGTAATAAGTGAATAGTAAATAGGAAAAGGCGGAGTGGGGTACGGAGTGAGGGAGTGAGGGAATGATAGAGTGAACACCTGGCACCTGACACCTGACACCTGACACCTAACACCTGACACCTAACACCTGACACCCCATTCTCCACTATCGACATGCCTGCACCTTTGCTAAATGCTGGTCATAAGTAACCGAGAATTGATGGCTGCCAGGGGTGCCTTGGCAATCCGCGACAAAAAAGATGAACTCGGTCGTCCGGGGGAAAGCCACTGCTTCAAGAGAGGAAAGACTAGGATTAGCAATGGGGGTTGGTGGCAAGCCATCTGATGTGTAAGTGTTGTATGGATTTTGATTTTGGAGGTCAGCAATGGTCAACGGCCGTTTCCACCAGCTATCAATGTCCGCCTGATACCCCAGCGGATATTGCACCGTTGGGTCAGCCTCCAAGCGCATCCCAACCGCTAGGCGATTGTAAAAAACGCCCGCAATAATCGGCCTTTCTTCATTAATCACCGCCTCTCGCTCCACGATAGAAGCAAGGGTGACGGCTTCATGAATCGATAAACCTTCGCCACCATACGACTGAATCATCTCTGGCGTGACGCGGTTGCCAAAGTTGGTCAGCATTAAATCTACCAAAAAGGCTGCATCGGCATCAAGCGGCAGTCGATACGTGTCGGGGAATAAAAACCCCTCGAGCGAGCTTTCAACGGGAACTGAACCTAAAAAAGGATATGGTGCTAAATTGTGGGGCAATTTTCTTTGAGCAATCTGTAAAAATAGATCGGGATCAACATTGGCTGTCGGATTATCCCGCAGATGATCAGCCATCTCTTCAATGCGCCACCCCTCAATAAATTGCACAATCGCTTCTTCAGCCACGGCACGAGTCAACGTTTCTGCCAATTGCGGTACGGTCAGCTGCGGATTCAAGGTAAAGGTCCCAGCTTCCAGTTGTGAATCAAAGCCATGATATCGAATGTAGTTGATAAATAGCTCTGTGTCGGTGAGCAAATTGGCTTGCTGCAGGTTGCTCGCGATGATGTTGGCCGTTTCTCCGGGGGAGATGACAAACTGAACGGCCGTATCCCCAACACCAGCCGGTTGGGACAAAGCCTCTTGATTGTTAGCAAGATATGTTTCCAAAAAAGCGCTTTCAACAGGGCTCAGAGCGGGGTTGGTACTGCCCTGCCCCAAATCAAGTGGATTCAAGCCGATGGTACGGCCGAATAAAACCACCGCCGCCGCACCACAACCTATCAGTACGGCCGTTAAAAGTACCACTCGCATCAAACAGGTTGCATACCGTTTAGCGGGTGATGTTTTTTGTTCAAAAGGGTTTTGACGTCTTTGTTGTTTGGTCATAATTTATGCTGCAGGTTGCAGGTAGCATGTTGCAGGTGGCAAACTCTCTTTGTCGTCTAGGAGTAATCCATCCTTTCACCTTTGCCTCTCGCTTACCTCTTTGCATCTAAATAGCTTTGCAGAATAACTGCCGCGGCCACTGCATCAACCCGATCGCGAAGCTTCTTACGACGAACGCCACCCAATTTGAGCGCTTCTTCCGCTTCAACCGTTGAAAAGCCTTCATCCCAAAGCTCAAGAGGGACTGCTATCTCACTTGCTAACTGCTCGCTGTAGTTCCTTACCCATTTCGTTTGTTGACTATCTTCACCATCCAACAGTAAAGGTAACCCAACCAAGACCAGCGTAACCGACGATTCCTCAATGATTCGACGATAAATTGCATAATCCTCTTTCCGTGAGCGACGTTTTATCACCCGATCCGCTTTGGCAATCATTCGCAAAGGATCGCTCAAGGCAATACCGATTCGTTTTTCACCTAAATCAAGTGCCATAATGCGGCCGAGAGGAGAAGACATACTATTCATAAAAAATAAGGCTGTGTGTTGCTGGTTGCAAGCACCTCACCAACTTTCCTAATTACCAATAACTAATAACTGATTCATTAGACCCTGCTCAACCAATCCTGAAATTACCCATCCACATCAACCACCATCTGAATCCGGCTAGTTGAATACGGGACACGATTAAACCAGAGAGGCCAAACGGAGATTTCGGGCGTTTCGCGAAGAGGGAGCTGTTCTTCAAGAAACTGCATCGCCACCGCTTGTTCTTGGCCTGAGATCGCGTCGAGATAGCTATTGAGAGAGACATTAACGGCCGTTACTGCTTCAGCCCGCATAAAAAAAGTTACTCGCCCAGCGTCATCAGAGCCAATAATCTCGCCACTTTCAAACTGAATGCTTTCCGGTATCAGCGAAAAGTCCTCCGGTACGGTTGTAATTAACTTCTCATACGCTAAACCAGACGCTTCAGTTGTATTAACGGCCGTTCCCTCTAGTTCAGCCCGCATTTCTAAAGTCAGACGGGATGCTTGCTCACCCACGTTGTGGGAAAAAGATTCATTCAAAATCGTTACCACCCGCACCGAATCTCGCGTGAGGAACTCCCGCTCAGAAAGCGAGCTTTCCATCTCTGCAATCGCTACCGCCTGTAAAAATTGCAAAACTTGACCCCTTAATCGAGCAACATCTTCTTCACTTACGGCTGGAGCAAGACGAAATGCACCACCCGTTAACGGCACAAGGTTACGTACCTCAACCTGCGTGGCTAAAGCCCCCTCCACCCGATTGACCTGATTGGCTTCAACATTTCCCTGCGGCCCCGGCTCTACCGCTACGATCGCCACCTCAGCCGTACTGCCAACTACATCGGCGAGCGTAATCGCCTCCGCCGTTTGGTAAAAAATCGTTGTGCCATCGGATGTCGTGACGCGGGTCCCTGCCGGGATATTTACTTCCTGATCCAGCAAATTCACAAACAGCACCGCTCCTCGGGCGGGCACATTTGGGACCTCGACTAATCCCGTAGTTTCAACATCCGCTTCCCATGCCTCAGTCTCTGATAAAATGCGGGCAGGGAGAATAAAATTGCCGTAATCAATCTGCTCAATTTGCGGATCAGCTACAATCAACTGCTCAACTTCAATGGGTGAAATGTTTGGTTTAACTGTTAATGTCGCACCCGGCACAGATACCACGAACAACACAAACAACAGTGATAAAGTGATACAAAAGAGAACAATTGCCAAGTAGCGTACCAGCCAGCGGCGCCGTAGGGACAGCGGTGTCCTACGCTTAAACATTTCTAAACGATCGGACGAGGAGATAGACGGCCGTTC
>JBCCFD010000337.1:0-9296 GCA_039029915.1 Chloroflexota bacterium | reverse complement strand
TTTCACTTAAGTGTTCCGAAGTTTCTAATTTGAAAACCGTGTTAGATAAAAGCTTCGGCACTTCGAGGAAACGAAGTTTATAACCGTCGTTCTATTCAAAACAGGAACTTCGTTTCACTTAAGCCAGCTCAACGATTTATCGTCCCGTCATTTCAATATAACCACGGCCGTTTATTTCATCTCCGTCTTTTGTGCCCTGCCATTCAACGGCTCCTTCCCAGTAAGTCGTTGTGACGTTTAATTCCTGATCATTCACAAAGGCCTGACCGGAGATGTCGATATCAAAGGTGGGAATTGAGATTTCCCAACCAACTGGATAAACGCTATTGCTCCTAGGACTTTCCCATTCGTCGGTGATGGTGACGGTCCAATCTTCTGGAGATAGGCGCGTTACAGAGCCATCTGGGGCGATGAGGCTCCCGCTAGAGAAAGGATTAATACGGCCGTTTTCCTCACGAATCTCAAAGAACATCAGGGCTGAACCATCATCAAGGTGGATTGAAAACCAGTCCCAGCCTGTTGCGCCAGGATCAAGCGCGCTGGTGCTGTATTCATGATCCTTCCAGCTTAAGCCGTTGACTGCAAATTGCTCTTCTCCGACGCGCACCGTGCCTTCAGATTGTTGATGAATGAGTGAGTAGTAATAAGATGCATTGCCAAAACCTTCACCCTTGACGCTTAACCCACGGTCCCCGTGGAGCACGGGAGGGCGCGTTTCTGTCAGCGTGATGTCAAGCATCACAGCGTCACTTTCTGCATAGAGTCGCACCGTACCGTCCGGTTGTTCTTCAGCAAACCAATTTTCTAGCCAAACGCGATATGGGTCAGCTTGGGCACCTGCTAGCCCGACCGTGCCTCGACTTACCCTTTCGTGGGGGTAAAATTGATCGTTGGCCACATCTGTAATTGTAAAATGAACTTGATACGCTTGATTGGTGCGCCATCTGTTATCAAATTCAGCCTCGTCGGGGGGCGTTAACGATGAGCGGAAGAAGGTGAGCTGATAGCCAAAAATATGGCCGTTATCTGACTCAAGAATGCCCGTGTAATACCACCACTCCACCTGATAATCTTCATGTGGTCCTAAATCGCGCGGAAATTGAATATTATTTGGTTCGGTAGCCCGCGCATAGTTCTCGTCGGCTACCTCAGACAACATCGAAATAAGTGACCCTTCCGCCGTGACGGTATCGTCGGGCAGGAAAAACCGCCAACCAGCAATCGCACCAGCGACGAGAATGAGGGATAAGGAAATTTTTACAAAACTGTTCATAATAATTTTTGTTTGCTGTTGTGATGTAAGTGATATTTGCAGTCCAATATACAAATACACCCATTAATCAATATACCAACGCACCAATCTATTCAGAGCGAACCGCCGAAGCAATCACCAGCTTGCCCAATCTTGATGCTGGATAAATGCCAGCCAGCAGGGCGGCGGCAATAGCTACAATAAATGCCTGTAGAAAATCAGTCGTTGTGAGGTGCATTTGGAGTGTCCAGCCAAATGAGCGGACATTGATAACGAAGATCAGCACCCAAGCTAAAATAAAGCCAGTGGGGAGCGCCAGTAAGCCAGCCACGCCGCCCATGAGCCCCGTTTCGAGAAGCGTTAGTTGCCAAAGCTGCCGGATAGTCATGCCGGTGGCTCGAAGGACGCCCAGTTCGCGCGTTCTTTCAAGCTGTAAGCTCATTAGGGCGCTTAATACACCGATAAAGGCAACGACAACGGCCAAGAGCTGGAGCGCACCCGTGATGGCAAAGGTTCGGTCAAAAATTTCTAAAGCATTGTTGCGAATGCTCTGGTTTGATTGAATGATGACGTCGCTACGCCCTTCAAATTGGGCTTGAATCGTATCAGCTAGCGCATCGATATCGGTGCCCGGTATGGCAAATACCGCCATCGTTGAGATTTCATCATCAGGCCATATTGAACGGAACGTATCATCCCAGATTACAATCGATCCTTGCTCATTCGCGTAGTCAAAAGAAACACCGAGCACGTCAAAGGTTTGTAGCCCATCTGGCGTCATGAAGGTGATTGGTTCCGGTGGAATTGACATATTTTCTTTACGCAGCAGTGGTTCGGTGATAAATACCCCTTCGCCAGCTCTGAATCGGGCCCAAGCGGCGTCGTAATTATCGTCAATCCACAGATACGGCCGTTCACCTCCAGACACATCCCCATTTGAAGCAACCAAAGCAACTGACCGTTCCGTTGAGGGAAGCTGTACCTGAATTTGTCGAGCAGTCACAATGCTGCCAACGCCTTCAATTTCTGATACCGTGCTCAATACATCTGGTTGGAGTGTGCCATTGATCGTGCTGGCCGTCAGGCTAGGGGGAGATATAAAGACATCCGCTTGCAGGGTTTGGTTTAACCATTCAGACACCGTTTGGCGGAAGGAGCCGATCATAATTGAAACGCCAACGATAACGGAAACGGCCGTCATTAAGGCCGCAATAGCGACGGATGTTCGGCTTAAAGAGCGGTCAATATCGCGCGGTGCCATGCGCCCTACGACGCCAAAGAGTCGATAACCAATCGGCGTTAGCCACTGCATAATGATTGTCGTAACTGGCGGTGTGAGCAGTGCGAAGGCGACCAATATGCCGAATAAGCCACCAAATGCCACAAAAAGTGACACACCATTAAGCCACAGCAAAAATGCGCCTAGTGAGCCGATAACGGCCCAAGCACCAACGAGCCAAGGCAGCAGGCGACGTGTTTGGTTTTCCAGCGTTGAGCGTCGGAGCGTGCTTTGAGGTGTGGTTCGCATCGCTTCCCACGCTGGAACGGCCGATGCGATTAATGAAGCTACCACCCCAATAACTAATCCTCGGATAAGGGAGCCAGGCGCGATGGCAACTTCTTGGACGTTGACAACAAAGTAAAGGTCATTGATGGTTTGAGTCACCAACTGCACCATGCCGCGGCCCAAAATAACCCCAATAATTAAGCCCAGCAACGAGCCAATCAGCCCCAAGATGGCGGCTTCGGTTAGAATCAGTCGAAACAGCTGGCCGCCTGTTACACCTAAACAGCGCAGAACCCCAAACAACGGCCGTCTTTGCACCACCGAAAAGCTCACCGTGTTGTAAATCAAAAACATACCAACCACGAGGGCTAGCAAGCTTAATGCCTGCAAATTAAGCTCAAAGGCGGCCGTCATCTGCTGGACGGTGTTGCTGCTGGCCGATGCGGCTTCGATGCGAACGCCAGTGGGTAAAATGGATTCAATTGCCGTCAACGAAGAAGAGTCATTGGCAATGAGATCGATGTGGCTGAGCTTTCCATCCAAGCGCAAAACGGTTTGTGCTGAGGAAATATCTGTAAAAATGATAGAGGAGAGGGCACGGCCGTTTACTTCATTTGCGGGGTCAATTAGCCCGACTAAAACCATCGTCGCCGCATCCCCAGCAAAAGAGACATCAATTTCATCTCCGACCGCTATCCCAAACTGCTCAGCTAGTGGGGCCGATAGAATAATGCTGTTGGGAACGGTTAGAATGGGTGCCACATCAAACTCGCCGGGATTTTCGCTGGCAAAATAACTGCGAAATGGGGCCTCGGCAAAGATATCTATCCCAACCAGGCGCATTGGCTGATTCCCAAGCGCTTCGGAAAGCACATACCCCTCGACGACAGGGGCTGAAAGGTCATACCCTAAATCAACGCGCAGCTGAGTGTATAACGACTCATCAATACCCGTTGTGTCAGCCACAAGCCGATGGGTGGCGCGTCCGGTGACCGCATCGGTTGATAACTCAAATGCCCGACTGGCTGAATTTCCGGCCAGGTCGATCGAAACCATCATGCCGACCCCCAGCGCGATGCCTAGAATAAAGAGAACATATTGAAACGGCCGTCTTCGCAAGCGACGCCACGCGGTTCGCCAAAGGGGGAGGTTGTGTGTAGTAGGAGTGGTCATAATTGGTAATCGGTTATGGGTTGATTGGAGATTGAAGCTTGAATATCAGATTGAGGTTGGTGACTATTGGCAGCTGACTGTTCAATATTTTTTTCGAGCAGCTGCCCATCTTGAACATAGAAAACTCGATCGGCGTATGGAACAACCTCAGGGCTATGGGTGGCCATAATGAGCGTTTTGCCCGCTTCGCGAGTTAAGCGGAGCAGCATGTTCAAAATCTTCTCACCAGTTTCTTCGTCCAAATTTCCGGTTGGTTCATCTGCCAGCACGACCTTTGGATTGTGAGCTAGAGCGCGAGCAATAGCCACACGCTGCTGCTCTCCACCAGATAGCTTGTCGGGAAAGGTGTTTTGCCGGTCGCCCAGCCCGATCTGTTCAAGGAGGGTAATCGCGGATTCTTTGACGGAACGGCCGTTTAAACCAGCTAGCTCTTGAGGTAGTGTAATATTCTCCAGAACGGTTAGCGTCGGGATGAGGTTGAAAAATTGGAATACAAACCCAACCGTATCGCGTCGGAATAATGTTCTTTGTCGTTCGCTCAATTGAGTAATGTTGACCCCTTCAATGCTTACCGAGCCAGAGTCAGGCTCTTCGATGCCGCTAATAAGGTTAAGGAGCGTGCTTTTGCCGCTCCCGCTTCTTCCCAATAAAACAGCGAATTCACCTTCGTTGAAACTACCAGAAACGTCCCTTAAAACGGTGCGGTTGTTTTGACCCTCTTGAAATGATTTATTAAGTTGATGAAGTTGGATGATTGAATTCATATGTAAATTTTATCAATATTTAGTAACGTTATGCCATAGTTCGTTTGGTATTTGTCTATATTTTATCATCATTTTCTTAAGAAAATACATTGACAAAATATGGACATTAGGCCAAAAATACTGTATATTGCTAATTGATATGCAAATATTCTATGTAAAATCGAGAAAGAGGATAGTGACTAAAGGCACAATAACTGATGACCCGCGAAACGCTTGAAAACCAATTTCTTCAAAACAACAAAGGTCGATTTATTGTTGAATAAGATGGTAAGAAAATATTTACCATTGTTGTCATTAATTATAAACCCGTGCATTTCCAATGCACCTCATTGACTAATAGTCAGCCCTTTTTTACTTCCCCATCTGATGAATAGCTAAATAGGGAGAAAGCGAGCAATCGGATGTATGGCTGACCCATTAGAAAACTGTAATCCCCAGAAGGTAAAAAGATTGCAGTTTCAGTATGGAGTAGACCCATGAAAAAGAATAATAGTTATCGTAACGGCAGTAGCTCAAATGGGCACTATAGCAACGGCACAAATGGCCATTACCAGAACGGAAATGGAACCAACGGGCAGCACCCTGGCGTGCTTGAAATGGAGCCCACTATTGAAGAACGGGGCATGCCCCGTGTCTATGATCCAAATTTTGTTGTGACTCCTGAATACAAAGCCACACTGCCCGATTTACAAAACGGTCCGATGTCACTGATTCAAGGCAGTAAAGTGGCGATTCATCAAGTCGGTATTCACAATTTCCGCTTGCCACTCCAATACTTAACGAAGTCTGGCTCAACCATGATGTTAGAAACGTCGGTGACCGGTACGGTTTCCTTGGAAGCGCACAAAAAGGGGATTAACATGTCCCGGATTATGCGTACATTCTATGAATATCGTGATCGTGTTTTTACGCTAGATACACTGGAAGAAATCCTAATCAACTACAAGAAAAACCTCGAAAGCCTAGACGGCCGTTTAACGCTTCGCTTTAGCTATCCTATTGAAAATGAATCGCTAAGGTCTGGTTTGTCAGGTTTTCAATATTACGATGTGGCGCTTGAAGCACGAATGGATCGAGATGGAAACGTTCAGAAGTTTGTCCATATTGACTTTGTGTATTCATCAACCTGTCCCTGCAGCTATGAGCTTTCGCAGCACGCTATCGAAGTTCGGCAGGTGGCCGCCGTGCCGCACAGCCAGCGTTCCGTGGCTAGAGTAAGCGTCGAAACCCAAGATATGCTCTGGATCGAAGATTTCCGCGACCTGTTGCTTGATGCGCTTAAAACGGAAACGCAGGTCATGGTAAAGCGAGAGGATGAACAGGCGTTTGCTGAACTCAATGCTGCCTATCTGAAATTTGTTGAAGATGCCGTCCGGCTTGTCTATGAAAATCTTGAAGATGACCCGCGGATCCGAGACTTTAAGGTCATTGCTTCTCATCAAGAATCACTCCATAGTCATGACGCTATTTCAGTGATTGTCAAAGGGGTTGAAGGTGGCTTTTCACCTGAGGTTGAGCCGAGTATACTTTCAACTTTAATACACAGGAAGTAAATGAAAGTGTTCAGTTATTGGTATATAGTTCCCAGTTTTGACCGATATCTGAACACCGGACACCGATTATGACTCGATTAATATTAGTGCGGCATGGTGAAACGATTTGGAATAATGAGCACCGGTTTCAAGGCTCAGCTGATGTGCCGCTTAATGAAGCTGGTTTAGCTCAGGCGCAGGCCGTTGGACAAAAGCTAGCAAATATCCCTTTTTCAAGGATTGTCAGTAGCGATCTGGCCCGTGCTTATCAGACAGCGGAGGCCGTTTCCCAACACCATTCGCACCTCACCCTAGAAAAAGACGGTCGTATTCAAGAGATTGGCTTTGGCAAGTGGGAAGGGCTCACCTACGCTCAAATTCAAGAAAAATACCCAGATGATCTTAAAGCTTGGGAAGCCAATATTATGACGCCCCCAACGGAGGGAGAATCGGCTGCTGATTTCTTAGTGCGAATTGCTGATTTTGGCTCTCAGTTTAAGCCTTATCAAAAAGGGGAGGTTGTGGGGATTGTTGGACACGGCGGCTCGATGCAGATGTTGCTGTGCCACTTTCTCAAGCTACCACCTGAGGCATTTTGGCGCTTTCGTATGGCAAATACGGCCGTTACTGAGATCAGACTCTATGAAGACGGGGGCATGCTACACAGTTTTAACGACACCTCGCACCTTTAGTTGAAAATTGTCAATTTTCAATTGTCAATTGTTCTGATTAGGCCGTTACTTTCTATGGCGACCATTGTGTTGTGCGTCAATAAATCAAAATCTGCTTTATTTAAGACAACAACGGGGGGTGCATCATCATACATCTCCTTGGCAACAGCCGCACCTAGTGTCAAAATACCGTCCATTTCCGCCAAAATGATAGCGGCTGGCCCCTTTTTTTGGCGCACGGCCTCGAGCAAGATCGAGCTGGCGCTACTTGATCCTCGCCCTGCAGTTAAGGTCATCACTTTCCCAGTCACGATTTCACCCACATTAGGATGTCGTTGATCGATAATCTTCCCAGTTTCTGGGTCAAGGCCACCCCAAAGGCTCAGGGGCGCTTTGAGTAGATGGATGGGGGCAACGGCCGTTCCTTCCACCAGCATGCGGCCTTGCAATACTAATCCAGCCATAAGCTATCATCCCGCCATACAGTGCCCAATGCGGCAGACCGCACGCACTCTTCCATACTGCCAAAAATAACGTTTAAACCTGTGTTGCCGGGCGTATAATGGGCAAATTTCCCAGAATTAGTCATCAGTGTGCCTCGGTTTGTTTTGACAAGTGGCGCAACCACAACGCAGGTGTCAACCACAATCTGAACGTTCATTTCGCGTAGTAAATCTAGCCAACCCCTCTGTTTTAAACCAGTCAAAGCTAATCTATTTGTACAAACCATAAACTGCACGTTGGGATGAATGGGATACGTTTCTAGCAGTGGCATTAATTGAGCAAACTCATCAAGCGAAAAGTGAGGACTACCAAAGGCGACCACATTGATTGGTCCATCCGGTACAGTTGAAAGGTGGGCTAAGCTTTCTCGAATATCATCCATGCTGATTTTTATAATTTCTGCTGGCAATTCACCTTGGCATGCATCATTTAAAGTTAATGCTTCTGGTGTTTTTCCGACAATGTGAAAGAGAGCTAATGCGCCGGAGGAAGCAGAAGCTGCTCCAAGAATTTTGAGCTGATCTTCGGTGATATGATCCGGTAAGCCAATAACTGCTGGAATCGTTTGCCGATTGTTTAGCCCAAGGAAATATCCGAGAACGGGATAGAACACATCTTTTTTAAAAAGCTGCTTGGGTAAATCTTCAACGGAGTAAACGCGAGTGGCTCGCCTGTTTTCTGTAAGATGAAGGCCAAAAGCGGGGGCGCGGCCTGTAATAGCCCCACAAATATCAATAAAGTCACCATACCGATTGGTGCGCGCTCCTAAAACGGAGTTCGCAAAAACAATGGCATTGCTTTCGGCCCACATAATTTGCGAACCAAAATTCGGCCGATGCATTGCCTGATAAGGGGTGCAGGTGTAGATGGGCTTGCAGCCCATTTCCTCATAAAGCTTCATCGTCCTAGCACCTCGCTCAGCTTGAACGGCCGTTCCTTGAAATGCTTCGGGATGCAACAAATCAACCGAGCCAACATTGAGTGTGGTTGGCACGACAACTTGGCCATTTCCCTGGACCAATCGCTCTGCAAACTCCAGTCCTGAGTCACCATGATACAAACAACCATCGATATGTGCTGATTCAATGTCCAAAAATTCAGTAGCGCCATATGCTTTGGCCATCGCTACTAGTATTCGCATAGACATTTTACCAGCAGAACCCATTTCACCCCTTAACAAAGCTTGGTCTTTCTCAGTTAAATTTAATTGGTTCATTATTCTTGCCTAGGTCTATCTAAAATCGCTGTCAATATTTTTCCCAAGTGTAAATTGGAGCAGCGGCGTTGGCAACCTAAGCAATCAAGAGGACATTGATTTAGAAGAGCTTGGCGGGGCTGGCATGATGAGACAGAAAATAACTGCTGAGATGGCAACAGCAATCAACAGATAGAAACCTTGGGTAAGGGACTGTAATTGTTCTGGCCTGTTCTGCTGTGCATTCCCCAAAATATATCCAAATATCGTGGCGCTTAATGTGCCCCCAATAAAACGCAGCATATGAAATATGCCGAGAGCAACGCCCTGCGAATCACGATTAACAACGAGTGTAATCCCTGCTGCTGAGGGGGATTGTGTGAAGCTCATGCCCAGACCCATTAAAATAAGCGTAACAGCAATAAACCAGTGGGATGTTGAATTTTCCCAGAAAAGCATAAGACCTGCAGCACTAGTCACAGTACTCATGCCTATAATGAGCGGAATTTTGTAGCTCAATCGATCGGCAACCCAGCCGCCTAGTGGTGAGAAAACGGCCGACGCAACAGCTAGAGCGGCAATTAATAATCCGGCAAAACCTGCGTTTAGCTCCCGAATTTCAATGAGGTATAGGGCAGCCAAAATTGGGACACCCATCAAGCAGAAAAATTGGACGCTAGCAACAGCGGTTAAGATCG
>JBCCFD010000336.1:0-9326 GCA_039029915.1 Chloroflexota bacterium | reverse complement strand
GGCCATAAATCATCAGGGAAGTTTGGCCATTTGTAACTATCTGAGCTGATGTATTCCAAAATATCGAGCTGGCAAATACGAACGTGCTCCAGCAGATGCCAAAAGCTATACAAGCTATGGGGTGGTTTGCTGTTAATGTGTTCCTTTGGGAAGTTGGCCACGGCATCTTCAAAATCCATATGCGCCTGTCGAACGGTCAGCAAATTAACCAACTGATTTCGTAATTCTGCATTTTGGCTCATTATTATTCTCCGTATAAACAAGTAATGTTTGTCTTGGCTTATTTTGGGTTAGTGCGCCTCGTTGGCCAGGTCTTCAGCCGCAACCATCTCAATTTGGACCACATTGGCAACCCGATACATGATGTACAGCGTGGCTGTGGCGAAACCAACCCCTAACACGGAGAGCGCATAGGAAAGTGAGGTTGATGAAAACAGTGGAAATCGAGCAAAGACCAGCGCAATGATAAGAGAACTTTCAAAAGCAATGGTTAAGAAGCGGCTGTCTCGCATAATGGCAATAATCAGGAACATCGCATCAATGATGATAATACCGGTAAAGATTTGGCGAATGAATTCGGTTTCTTCAAAGGGGCCGCTAATAAAAAGCATATTGCCCAGCACAAATAGGCTGAGAATAACAACCAAGATTTGTTTATATTGATTAACCGTTTGCCCGCTGACATAGGTCCGTAAATATTTACTTTCTGCCATTCTGCGAAATGCGAAAATCAAAAACATGAGCAGGATAATAGCGCATATTTTGATGACGGCCTGCCGAACCGGCTCGCTAAAAACACCGTCTTCAATATAGCCGCTTACTTTTTCAAAACTTTTGAAAAAGCTGCGCACAATGACCAGCACCACAATCTCAAATTGGTGCCGGGCTGATAACAAATTATTCTCACCAATATTGGCAATGAGCTCTAACATTTCCTGCATCAAAATAACGCTAAAGGGAATAAACAGGTTACCTAAAGCATCTGTTAGGAATGTGTCTAGCTCTTTTGTTGGGCTAACCTCTATAGCGAGTCGAACCAAGCTATTGGCATATAAAGCGATGGCAACGATGACAAAAATGGGTTTTGTACGATGTTCAAACCATTTTAGTCCTTCTGAAACAGGTTGTAATTGTTGCTGTACGTTTTCCACTTTTCTTTCCTTTTTTGTGATTCACGATAAATATCAATCAGTTGGCTCATTTAGATTGTTATAGAGCTGTTTCGTATGACTTGAGAATTCTTCAATGACTTCATCGACTTCTGAGGTTGCATAAAGCCCTACTAGTCTTGCCATGATGACGGTGATATATAGAACGCCTAAGATGGCTTCAAAGGTTGCGGCGGCACGTGCCCAAGGGGTAATTGGCAAAATATCGCCATACCCCAATGTGGTGAGTGTCGAATAGCTATAATAAATAAATGTTTGCCAAGGGAAAATTTCTCCATCGCGAATGATGCCGTCTGAAAAGGCGTGTAAGCCGCCGTCTAAACCACCTGTTGAAAAGAAGGTCGCGGTTTCAATTAGGCCAAATATGGGCACAAACACAGCCCCAAATAAAAGATAAACGGCACAAGCGGCATAAATGACCTCTCGATCGATCGTATGGGCGTTGAAGATGTAGCGCAGCAAGATGATGGTGACGGTGATTTGAAAGGCAGCAATGACAACATATCCTGAAATAAGTGCCCAGCTTGCGGTTTGATTGAAGGTATAAACAATGCCAGTACCCAACCACCCAACGCCTAAAAAGACCAACAGCTGGGTTAATGCTTTATTGTCGCGGGAAATAAAGATACCCGCTAGCATGAGGGTCATGTACAGCGCTTGATAAATGATGACCATGACAGGGTTATCCGACCCATCCTCAAGTGGATTGATGAAGGTGATAGGCCAAATCATCTGAACGATAATGATGAGGATGAGAAGATAACGAACGGCGCTTTTAACGGCCGTATTTTCTAAAGCAATCTTCCTTTGCATTATTGAGTCCCTCCAGTCTAAATTCATCACCGCTTTGGGTGTAGGGTGTATTGCAGCATGGTGCCATAACGGCCGTTTTCGCCGAACTCAAACTGATGTCTCTTGGTAGCCCCAGCAAAGAGAGCATGTCCTGCCCCCAGCACAACTGGTACCATTGTGACAACTAATTCATCAACCAGTCCCGCATCTAACCCTTGACGGATGAGATTGCCGCCATCAAGATAAACATCTTTTCCAGCTGCCGCATCTATGGCCTTTGTAATGAGCTTATCGATTGAGCCAGAAACGGCCGTTATTCCCGCAGATGGTGGATTATCTATTGGACGCGTTGTGGCCACCAAGACCGGTATTTCATAAGGCCAGCCGACATCAAAACCGATGACGGCATCATAGGTTGCCCGTCCCATCAGCATTGCGCCAACGTTTTCGGTAAATTCAGCATAGGTCATTGCCCCTGATTCAGGGGTTGGTGGTGGCGGTGGGTCTTGCCCTTCCTCTGGTGGGTCGCTTCCCTCTAGCCAGGAAAGATCCCCATCTACACCCGCAATAAATCCATCAATAGAACAAGCAATATAAACGCGCACACGAGATTTCTCGCTCACAGTAAGCTCCTTTTTTACCCCACCCACTTCTCACGAACCTTCGCTTCTTCGTGAATTTCAGGATGCGGCAACTCATCATCGATAACCTGACGGCTTTCAAATAGGAAGATAAACCCCAATACGCCTAAAACAGCTAAAACAATCAGCGTGTTACCCCCTATGCGCGCATATAAAAACCCGCCTAAAATGGGGGCCAAGGCTGAGAAAAAAGCACCAATCGACGTGTCAATCCCCTGGACCTCACCTTCTTGACGTTCATCCGCCACTTTTGTCATCACCGATTGGAGTGTGGGGAAGGTCAAAGCAGCCCCCAAATTCAAAATAAAGGCCATCGGTAAATAAACCCAAACTGAGTCTGGGAAGCGAATCAATATTAAACCAATCGGCGTAATCGCAAAACCCGCAATCAACGTTCCTAAATCACCAAACCATTTTTCAAACAGAGGAAGCAGCAACAGCTCGTTGATGATTAAAAAGACACCAACAGCCAGCAGCATAAAACCTACCTGCGTTTGATCTAACCCTAAACGATCCGCATACCACAGCACCAATATCGTGGTGTAGCCGCCGAAAACGAGGTTAAAAATAGCTCGGGTGGAAAAAAGCCGAGTCAGTGATTTAACGTGAGTCAGGTTTTTGATTTTGCCCAGTAGATTAAGCTGATGGAATGGATTTAGATCCATTGTTTCAGTTTTGTTTTCAGGCGCTAGCGATTCTGTCAGCATGACAAACATGGCGATGAGGGTAACCAGTGACAAAACGGTGGCCAAGATCGCTGCCCCCAAATATCCAATTGAACCGGCTGATGTAAAACTCCCTAAGGCTGGCCCAATCATTAAAGCCACCGCCATCGATGCACCCAGCACCCCAAAAACTTGTGTTCGCTCTTCGTCCGTTGTCACGTCGGCTAAATATGCATTGGCCACCGATTGATTGCCCCCTGTAATCCCATCAACAACGCGGGAGAACGCAATAATGAGGAGTGGCCAAAGAGAGCCTGTCGCAAAGTAGGCAGCCCCAAAGATGACCCAGCTTAGTAGGGTGCCAGCTTGGCTAATAAGGAGGATCGGTTTACGGCCGTAATGGTCGCTCATTGCGCCTAAAATGGGGGCACCAAAAAATTGAAAAATCGGATAGACAGCCAGCAATAGCCCAAAGATGGCATCACTAAAGCCAAGGTCACGAATGATAAAAGGCAGCACCGGAATGAGGAGCGTACCGCCAATACCATTGACGAAGTTGAGCAAAATAATGGGAAGGGTTTTACGGTTCATTCGCCAATGGTAGCACAATGATTTTAAGGGGAGTAGCTATGCTTTTGGGCAGGTGTCGGGGTGTCAGGTGCGAAGTGTCAGGTGTCAGGTGTCAGGCACTTAGCCACCCCGGACATCTGATACCTGATACCTGAAACATTCCTAGGTGATCCCGTGCTGCACCGCATAAATAGCCGCTTGGGTGCGGTCACGTAGGTCAAGGGTGTTGAGGATATTGGAGATATGTTTTTTGACGGTGCCTTCGCTGATGATGAGCTTTTCGGCAATCTCACGGTTGGACGCGCCTGAGGAGAGCATGCGCAGGACGTCTAGCTCGCGTGGGGTGACGGGGATGTCTGGCTCAGAAACGGCCGTTTCTGACGCGCGATCTTTTTCAGCAAAAAGATTGCCCACCAGCTTACCCGCCACATTGGGGTCAAGCTGATAAATACCCGCATGCGCCAATCGAACAGCCTGCGCTAAATCGGCCGAGGGAATGTCCTTAAGCAGGTAGCCACAGGCACCGGCCTTCATCGACTGAATAATGTAATGATCATTGGAAAAGGTTGTCAACATTAACACTTTACAGGTTGGCAGCAACGTACGAATCTGGGTTAATGCTTCGATTCCATCCATGCCAGGCATTTGAATGTCCATCAAAACAAGGTCTGGTTGATGCTGTTGGGTAAGAGTAACGGTCGTTTCGCCATTCTCGGCTTGCCCAACAACCGAAATATCCGACTCCAAATCAAGAAGCGTGGCAATTCCTTGGCGGATCAATTGTTGATCATCGGCTACTAAAACGTGAATTGGCATTCTATTGCTCATCTCTAGTTTTATACACTATTTGGTATCAAAATATCCAATACCGTCCCTTCACTTTTTCGGCTATCAATCGCAAATGAGCCACCCAATTTAGCAACTCGCTCGCGAATACCTTGCAAACCCATCCCCCGAGTTCGAGTTTCGGCATCAAATCCTGAACCATTATCCACAATTCGTAAATGAGCTTGCTCATTTTTGAACTGCAACCACAAGCTCACCCGGGTAGCAGACGCATGCTTGTGTGCATTCGTCAAACCTTCTTGAACTGCACGATACAAAACCATTCGACTTACTTGTGAATAGTCTGCTTCATCCCCGTCAATCTTCAGCCTTATGTCAAACTCTTGATTCTGAAATCGCTCAATTAGGAGCTTGATCGCCGGTTCGAGTTCAAACTGCTCATCAGCTTCCCGCAAAGTTTGCACTGAATTACGAACATCATTGAGTGCTTCTTTGGCTGCTGTTTTGGCTGCCTCCATAGCTTTTAAGGTTGCCTCAGGGTCTTGCTCGTAAAGCTTCATACCCATCTCTAGTTGAATGTTAACGGCCGCTAAATGATGCCCTAACCCATCATGAATATCCCGAGCTAGTCGATTACGCTCATTGACAACAGCCATTTCAGCAAGCTGTTCTGTGCTTGCTTGCAGCTGGTGATGAGATGACTTGAGATCATTATTCAATTTCTCAAGATTCTGCCGCTGTGAAGATTCACGCTTAATTAAACGCGCCAACATCATGATAAGGAGCATCGCTAAAATGTAGATAGCCAAATTCTCTAAATCTCTTGATGAGATAAAGTCCCCTCGGGGACCAAAGGCCATTCTTGCAAAGAGCAACATAAATATTGTAAGAATAGTTATGGCTCGAATTCGACGTTGGAACGTTAATTCTGAAAATAAAATGGTAACCAGAAAGAGTAGTTGTGAATAAAAGTAGTTTGAGATCGCCAGGACAATCCCACCCAAAATGATAGTCACAATGAGATAAAGTCTACCCCATACTAGCATGTGTGACTTGAAGATCGATTGACGTCCAATCTCCATAAGGATGAGCAAACTCATGGCCACACAGAAAATAGTCAATCGAATCGTTGGGTCGATTTCCCAAAGCGTTGAGGGGGGGCGGCCAGAAAGCCAATCTAGTAAACCGATCAAAAACACCCCAATATAAACAACCAATGCAATTTGGCGAAATTGGGGATGAGTTGTCAGTTGGGATTCCTTATTTGCGTCTGCCATCTTTAAAGGATACCAAATCCATTTTTCACCAACAATACGCCAAAAGGAGAATTCCTCCTTCCGCTAAAGATACCACTATCGTCTACCCCAAAATCAGCGTTTGGCGGATGTATCACATAGCAAAATTGATTAGGATTGAGACATAGCTGGTTAGCCGTTCAGCTTCTCAGCATTTCGGCATTTCAGCTTCTCAATCACCTTTGAAATGCTAATAATTATGGAGGATATCATTATGAAAAAACAACTTGCTTTATTGATAATTTTAATTGCTTTCATTTCTGCTTGTAGCAGTGCTTCAAGTGGGGAAGTTTCGGAAACGACGAACAGTACATTAACGGGTTCAACCTCATTTAAATTGGAAGGGTGGGCCGATAATTGGTTTGCCGCCTATTTAGGCGACACGCTTATTGTTGAAGATAGTGTTTCGATTACGACCGAACGCTCCTTTAATGCCGAAAGCGTTACGTTTGAAGCGGATTACCCACTTCGGCTCAACTTTATTCTCAAAGATTATAAGGAAAACGACACAGGGCTCGAATATATCGGGGCCAACAACCAACAAATGGGAGATGGTGGCTTCATTATGCAACTTACCGACCTTAATTCAAACAGCGTCGTGGCCGTGACTAATGCCGATATGGCTTGCTTGGTTGTTCATCAAGCCCCGTTGGATAAGTCATGCGAAAACGAAGCCAATCCCACCGAGGGTTCTGCCCCCTGTGATTTTATCGACTCCGGTGAACCGGTCGGCTGGCAAATGGCCGACTTTGATGACAGCAGTTGGACCGCGACCACGGTTCATCGCGCTCTTGATGTGAGTCCAAAAGACGGATATGACGCCATTAGCTGGAACTCTTCAGCCAAACTGATTTGGGGTCCAGATTTGGAGACGGATAACACGCTTCTCTGTCGGATGACGGTTGAGGACCCATCTTCGTGATAAGTCATTCGTGAGTGACGACAGCAAAAATCAGCAACTCAAGCAAGTAAGGAGAAAGAATCATGAAATACTCAAGAATTATCGTCAAAATATTAATCACCCTGATGACTATCTACTATGCGTATGTTCCAGCCAGTGCAGACCTCAATGAAAGTCACCTACTAAACCCAGCCTGGGCACCCCACTCAAGAGTCCATCTCGTTTGGTTCTTGGTCTTCACGGCAACAACGGCCGTTATCGTCCTCTACCTCGTTTGGTTCCGAGACGAAACAGTTATCCCAGCACTCATTGGGCTAGGGTTTAACTCCGGCTTTATCGTCGCCTACTTAACGGCATCCAGCTATGGCGGCTCATTGTCTGATTCGGTCGAAAGCGCCGCCTCTGCAGGAGTACCTATCAATCTGATGGAAAACGCCACACTAGGGATCGTTTTTATCATGATCATCCTCTTCCAAGCTGGGCGAGGCGCACTGCGCACAGCCAAAAAGCCCTCAATGGCAATCAGCAAATAGCAACAATCGAATAGGTTATTTGGCAGATTCCAATTTCTTGAGCGCCGCAAGTCAGAATAAAAATTTTCCACTAAAGGGCGCACTCAACGGAAAGAATCTGCAAGCGTGAGATAGAGAAATTAGTTTTCTCTATCTCATTTTTGTATCTTGAATAGAAGATGGGATTGATTCAAAAGCTCCACTTCTCCATTTTCCACAAACTTTTCAAACAAGTCGCGAATGGCAGGACGTAGCTCTGGGTTTTCTAAAGGCATGACGGAACTTGACAACACACCTCCCTCAAAGTTTTCAAAATTGATACGTCGAGGGTTTGGAAAAATGCGACGTTGATACCCTTTCCCCATTAAGATTGTGGGGATGTCGGTTGGGCCGTGCGTATTATCTTCGGGTTTTAATGTTGAAAAACGGCCGTAAAATTCCTCATACGCCTTCATAAACGCAGACCCATTTGTATCAAACCGATTCCAAGACAAAGCAATCGTGCCGCCGAGTTTAAGAATACGCACAAATTCTCGGCGAGCAGATTGAAGCTCAAACCAGTGGGCTGCTTGCCCCGCTACAATAAAATCAACGCTATTGGCTGGCAAAGTTGTCTTCTCGGCGGTGCCGTTCACGCTTTTGAATTTGGCATATTTTTTTAAATAAAATTCACCCGCTTCACGCATGCCCCGATTTGGTTCAATACCATGCACAACATTTCCTTGCTTTAAAAACAGCTCGGTAAATAAGCCTGTGCCTGAGCCAATGTCAGCAATAACGGCCGTTTTGTCCAAACCACATTCAGCTTGTAAGCACTCATAAACGGCCGTTGGGTAAGACGGTCTAAACTTGACATAATTCTTGGCACGGTTCGTAAATCGTTTTGTCGGTTCAAATTTTTCCATATGACCTCCCAAATCACACGTCATTTCTGCTATGATAATTTATCTTTGTACACAAAAAATAAGATGATCAGCCAAAGTTAGGATAAGAAACCCCATGAAAGAGCTCATTATTAAAGAACTCCACCAGATTGAAGCAGAACAGGACGTCAAGATTTTGTACGCCTGTGAATCAGGCAGTCGGGCGTGGGGATTTCCATCAGCCAACAGTGACTATGACGTTCGCTTTATCTATCTCCATTCGCAAGAATGGTATCTCTCGATTGATTTAGAGAAAAAACGAGATGTCATTGAACGCCCGATCACTGACGATTTAGATATCTCAGGCTGGGATTTGCGTAAATCGCTCCAGCTATTTCGCAGGTCAAACCCGCCGCTGATGGAGTGGCTGGGGTCGCCCATTGTCTATTGGGAACAGTTCACGGTTGCTGAGCAAATGCGGCAGCTCATGCCCTCTTTCTACAATCGCAAGGCTCTATCCTATCATTATTGGCACATGGCCAAGGGCAACTTCCGCGACTATTTACAGGGGGATACGGTATGGGTGAAAAAGTATTTTTATGTGTTACGGCCGTTGCTGGCTATGCAGTGGCTTGAAAAAGATTTGGGTCTCGTCCCCACTGAGTTTCAAACAATGGTTGAAAAAGTGGGGCTAGAGCCGTCACTCAAGGCCGCCATCTACCGGCTCATCGAAGAGAAAAAAATGGGCAGCGAGCTAGACCGTGGCCCGCGCATCGATACAATCAGTGAATTTATCGAAGCCGAGATGGCGCGCTACGGTGAACTCACTTTCGATTATGATTTACCAAAGGTTCAGCTTGAGCAGTTAAACACCCTTTTTAGAAGCGCTTTGAACGAAGTTTATTGATTTTCAACACAAAGACACAGAGGACACAAAGAATGGTTCTCTTTTCTTAAATTCTTCGTCACTTTGCGTTCTAGTGTTAAAAAAATTACCAATCTCTCACGCTAGGCGCTTGAATCAACCCCCAATCATTCGTATGATACGTTTATGCATGAAACAATCCAGTCGTGCGCATCCAAATTAAGGTTATCGAAGTGGCAAACGGCCGTTTTTGCCGCGCTTCTATTC
>JBCCFD010000335.1:0-9326 GCA_039029915.1 Chloroflexota bacterium | reverse complement strand
GGTCGCTACACGACATCAGAGCATGGCGTTCACGTTTTTAAAGTCATGCTCGAAAAGGAAAATGGTTCAGAGCTGCCTTGGTACATCATCAATGGCTCGGTTATGAGCTCATTCCCCGACACCTGGGCACTTAGTGAGCATTTTATCGTCTTACCCCTTAACAAACTCGATCAACCGTTCCATGAGGTGCAAATTGGTGGCATCACCTGCGATAGTGATGATGTTTATCCCCCCAAACCGAGTCAATCTCCGCTATATTTACCTGTTGATAGTGAGGATTTATATATCGGCTTCTTTAGCATTGGGGCCTATCAGGAAATGCTGGGAGGCGTTAAGGGAAGCAAGCATTGTGTCCTTCCTGAGGCATTTGAACTCATCATCGATAAGGCAAACGAAACGAGCCCCTACTCATACACCATACTAAAAGGCCAATCGACTGAGGATGTCTTAAACAACCTCGGCTACACGTTATAAGAAATATTATGAACCGTTGACGCAGTCATATACTTATAAACCCCATAGGCAACAGAATCATTTAATTTTTTAAAATTTTTCTCAGGACAGAAAACATGAAACTTGATAGAACACGTATTATTTTTATTGCAATTATTGGTATAACGCTCCTCGTCATCTGTGGCGCTTTGGCAGTCAGCTTGTTGAACTCAACAAGCGATGAGGGAGATATTGGAATCGCAGACAACAATGGCGATTCAAGCAGCAGTGGCGATACGGCCGTGTCCGCCCCGGTTGTTGATTTAGATTCACCAGACCCCATCTGGGGACCAAACTACGATTCTTCAGATGGCTTGCCCACCTACATCTGTGGCGCAGATGCTTTTGGGAGCTACTTTACCCTGCAGCAGATGCAAATAGCCGGCAAAGATATTGAGCACGGCTTCCATTTAGGCATCATTCCCTTCTTCTTAAATGATGATCCCAATTACGATGTCTCCGAAGAGCAGCGTACGGCGTTGCTAAACAGTGGCCAGTGGAACTGCCTATTAACCACCCTTGACTCCGTCGCCCTGTCCGCCCCCGGCGTTATCACAGCCATCGTAGACGAAAGCGCTGGAGCCGATCAGCTTTGGGCCAGAGACACCGCTACCATCAACGATCTTGAAGGGCAGCGCATTGCTTTTTCACGTGGCAGCGTCGGTGAATATTTCGTCTACTATGCACTTTCGATCGCTCAGCTAAGCCCTCGCTCGCAGGTTACGCTTGTCCCACAGGATAGCGTTGCAGATGCCGTAGCCGCGTTCAATAACGGTCAGGCTGATGTAGTTTCAGGCTGGGAACCAGACATTTACGATGCCGAACAAAGCGGTGGGGTCTCATTGATGAGCTCCAATCAGCTTCGTATCGTCATCGACGTCATGGTCACCTCTCGCCAATCAATTAATAGCAATGCTGATTTGGTTCAAGATTTCCACAACGCATGGTTTGATACGCTGAAAGCGCAGGTTGAAGATTTTGACACGGCCGCTTCTCAAATCGCTGAGTGGGGCAACAACGACTGGTCGTTTGTCTACCCCGAATCAGCCACCGAAGATTTCACCCTATGGTTAGAAAGCGTAGCCCAAGCTGACCTAGGCGATAACGCTTTTGTAATGAGGGACACTCGCCCTATCGTTAATCGCTTGGAGATTGCCAGACGCGTGTGGGCCGCCTCGGATGTCACGATTTCCAGCGAACCCATTGAAGAGTTAGTCAACGCTGGATTTGTCCTGCGCGCCGCTGAGCAGGCCAGTCTTCAACCAAACGGCAATCCCGTCAACGACACGTTCTCCATTTCTGCACAGCTTGACTTATCAAGCGTTTCCAGTGATGCGGCAGCCACGCTTGCCGTCTTACCTTGTCGTACATTTAGCTTTTTACCTGAATCAACTGAGCTTACCCTTGAATCCCGCCGCATTTTGGATACCTGTGTGGTACCAACCTTGTCACAAAGTGTGGGGCTCTTCTTGCGAGTGAAAGGCTCATCAGCGTGGCCAGCCAATGTGCCAGCCTATACAGAAGCAGACATTTTAGAAGTGGCTGAGGGTCGCGCCCAATCGGTGGTCGATTATTTGGTTTCTCAAGGAATTGACCCAGCTCGCTTTATTGTTGAAGCTGAGCTTCCTCCTGAAGAAAATCGAAATACGGATGATCCCAATATTCAGGCTCAAGATCGCTTTGTTGAGTTAACGCTTGTCACGGCAGGACGATAATTTCATGAAAAGAGTCTACCCCTTAATCATAACCCTGCTGGCCTTTACCACCTTAGCTTGTAGTCTGTTTAGCTTTGGGAGTAGCGGCCCAGGATTCAACGCTGTCGAAATTTCGGTCGTGACAAACTCAAGCCTAACCAACTGGATGCAGCGTTCGGCCAATGAGTTTAACGCCGAGGGATTTCAAACAGAAAACGGCCGTAATATTTTCATCACCGTCTCCGAACTCGATGCTGGTACGGCCATTACCGAATTAACGACCGGCACCAATCCAGATTTGTGGATTCCTGATGAGCAAGTTTGGGTCAATCTTTTAGCCGATCAGGGGAACAACAGCTTCCAAGCCAACTGCCAAAGCGTGGCTGAAAGCCCACTCGTGATTGGTATGTATCGAGAGGTAGCTGAATCATTGGGTTGGCCGGGGTTACCCTTAGGTTGGCTTGATATTGGCAGTCTAGCCACGGATAGTAACGCCTGGCGTTATTACAGCGGTGGCGAATTTGGATCGACCCTTCGCATGGGTCACACCCATCCGGGTCTTTCTGGCACAGGAGCCAGCACGTTGCTCTCTGTTGTGCAGGCCGCCCAATCCAAAACAGACGCCGTCACCCTGACCGATATTCAACAGCCCATTGTGCAAGCTTCCGTGGGTGCCTTTGAAAGCGGTGTGGCCATCTTTAGCACCGATTCGGCCTCTCTTGGGAATCAAATGGCTGACCGAGGTGTTAATTACCTAGGTGCGGGCATCATGCACGAAACGACCGTTTTGCAAAGCGGCGGCACAAATATGTGCCAATTTATCCGCTTGAAGGCACCTTTGTGGCAGATTTCCCGGCCTGTATCAATCAAAGCGGCGATAGCTTAAACCAAGAAGCGGCAGGCATCTTCCGCGACTATCTCATCTCCACAGAGGCTCAAACGATTGCCACTAGCTATGGGCTGCGACCAGTCAACAGCGAAGCGACAATTCAGGCACCGCTGACTGAGGAATTTGGCGCAGATCTTTCTCAACCTGAAAAAGTGTTTGCCCCGCCCTCTGTGGAGTCAATTTATGCGGTCCAAGACCTTTGGCAATCTGAGCGTAAAGATGTCAATTTAGTCATGCTGCTTGACGTGTCTGGCAGTATGAGCGGCTCAAAGATCAACAATATGCGTGAGGCGGCCATTCAGTTTGTTGATCAAATGGGGGATGATGACTTTATTAGTATTATCATCTTCTCAAGCCGTGCTCAGGTTATTGTTAACCATGAACAAATTGGCGTGTCGCGACAAAAGGTCATCAACGCTATCTCCGGTTTGGACGCCAATGGGGACACGGCTCTCTTTGATGCCATTGGTCTAGGCTCCTTACTGATTGAAGAAACGCGCAGCGTCAACACGACGGATGCGCTTGTTGTATTAACAGACGGCGAAGATACGTTTAGCTTCGAATATTCAGCATTTACGGCTGCTGAAGCGGCTCTGAACAGTGAGGCTACGGTGTTTACCATCGCCTACGGCCGTAACGCCGACACCCGCACCCTTACCAGCCTCGCCGAAGACGCCAACGGCAACTTCTACGAAGGGGATGAAGCCAGCATCTCCGCCATCTACGAAGAGATGTCCGCCGCCTTTGGCGGTAGCGTTGGCTTCGGACGATAGAACAATGATTCATTGACAATTGGCGCTCGTTAATTGTCAATGAATCTTCCCATTACCAAGGTACCTTTGACTTTTGTCCCAAAAATAGTGAAACTATGACTATCTGCTGAAGTTTGCAAATGCACTTCGGCAGTTTGTTTTTAGGGAAGATCAAACAAGTTAAGTGTGACCGATCCCCTACACTGCTCTTCAACGCAAAATCTTCATTATCTATCAGTTTACATCTTGCAATTTTGTAAATCGTAAGTTGATTCATTTTGCCTGTCTATTAATGCTTCGTTGCATAAGAATTCATCAGTTTCTTATGAGGAGAAGGATTAACAACCTTTGGGTACAAAGTACGATTTATTTAAGTCATCTACAAAACTATGGAGAGTTGCGTATGAACACCGAAAAACGATCGTCGAGCATGTCTCGGCATCAACTAATCCACGCCTTCTTGCCAACCATCCCACAGCTTCCCTTAACCAATAAGCTGTTCGGGGGGAATAGCGTGACACCACCGCTAAGCATGATTGCCCTGAATCGGATGGCCTTTGGACCATCTCCAGAAGCAATTGATGAGTTTAACGCGCTAGGAGCCAACGATGATGCTCGATTATTGGCATATATCGAACAACAATTAAACCCTTTTTCATCGGTTAACAACAGCGAATACAGTGCCCGATTGGCAGAGGCTAACTTCCTAACTATTAATAAAACCCGTCAACAGCTTTGGCAGCAACATTATCGGCACGATGGGGAATACAGCTACAAAACATTAGCCCTGCGTGAGGTTGAGCGCCTCCTGTTTATTCGTGCCGTTTACAACAAGCGACAGCTTATCGAAGTGTTGGCTGATTTTTGGCACAATCACTTCAACGTGTATGCCTGGAGTATGTCACAAATCGCAGCCCTTTTTATGCAATATGATCGTGATGTTATTCGTGGCCATATGCTGGGTAATTTCCGCGAAATGTTAACGGCCGTTGCACAAAGCACAGAAATGCTTTATTACCTCGACAACCAAACAAGTTCAGCCGCGGGACCCAATGAAAACTGGGCTCGAGAGCTTTTTGAACTGCACACCTTAGGCGCCGAAAATTATCTAGGCGTGATGCGCCAAAATGATGTTCCCCTTGACAACGAAAATCGGCCTATCGGCTATGTGGACGACGATGTTTACGAAGCCACCCGCTGCTTTACCGGCTGGACTGTTGCTAATAAAGACACGGGTCCAGGAGGGGATACAGGGCTCTTCCTATACCGGGCTGATTGGCACGACCGCTTCCAAAAAACTATTTTAGGAAACTTCATTTCTGCTGACCAGCCAGCTATGAAAGATGGACATGATGTCTTAGATTTTGTGGCTTACCATCCCGGCACGGCCCGGCATATTGCCCGCAAGCTGTGTCGCCGCTTGGTTAGTGACTATCCCCCCCAATCGTTGGTTGACTCCACTGCGGCTGTTTTTATCGCCCAACAAAACGCACCAGACCAACTAAAACGAGTTGTCCGCCATATTTTGCAATCAAACGAATTTAAAACAACATGGGGCGAGAAAGTGAAACGGCCGTTTGAAGCCATTGTCTCAGCGATGAGAGCCACCAACGCCGATTTCACCATCAAATATGATGATTCAGACAGCAACAGCTTTATGTGGCGGTATGACCAAATGGGGCAAGCCCCATTTGCTTGGCACGCCCCTGATGGCTACCCTGACACGAAAGAACATTGGCAAAATTCTAGTTCGCTTGTCATGCGCTGGCGCATGGTAAACTGGCTAGTCGACAAAAAAGATGAACAAGATCAGTATCGACTCAACATTTTAGGTCAAACACCGGGCAATCTTAATACAGCCACAGGCCTTGTTGATTATTGGATCGATCGTATTTTGGGATATTCAATGAGCGCAGATGATCGGCAGTTGATCATCGACTTTATGGCCCAAGAAAGCGGTCCTCTTGAAGCTTTGGATATGAGCAACAAAAAGGTTCAAGATCGCCTTCGATCAATGGTCGGATTAATTTTAAATTCACCCCAATTTCAACTACGCTAGGAGAATCAGATGCCAAAAATGACAAGACGCGGCTTTCTCGTCGGATGTTCGGCAAGTATTGCCGCTATGGCGGGTGCCCGTATCAACCAAGTAGTATTCGCTGATCCAGGAACGGCCGTAAATAGCGACGTCCTCATCACCGTTTTCTTACGCGGTGGCTGTGACGCCCTAAACTTACTCCCACCTATTGCTGGTGCAGATCGCGGTCACTACGTCTCAGCACGGCCAGAACTTTACGTGCCAAACAGCGGTCAGGGCGCAGCTCTGGCCCTTAACGGTCAGTTTGGACTTCACCCAAGTGCAGGCGGGCTCTATGACCTTTTCCAAGACCAAAAACTCGCCATTGTTCAAGCTGTAGGGCTTCATGAAGACACCCGCAGTCACTTTGACGCCATGACCTACATGGAGTTGGGAACCCCTGGCAGCAAATCATCAACCACAGGCTGGCTAACTCGCCATTTGCAAACCTCCTCAGCGGCAGGCACACATCCACTGATGCCAGCCGTTGCCGCCAACAGCTTGCCTCAGCAATCGCTAGTCGGTAATTCAAACACCACAACCATGACTGACCCAGATCAGTTCAACTTAAATGTTGGGCCATATAGCTGGCGCGAACAGCACAAAAGCACGCTCGAGCAATTATATTCGGCGAATAGTAGCGACCTACACGAGGCCGGTCAGCAGGCAATTGATGTCATTAACGCCGTTGATTTTGGTGATTTTGATAATTACCAGCCAGGTAATGGGGCTGTATATCCTGACAATAGCTTTGGCCGACGCTTAAAAATGATCGCTTATTTGGTTAAGCTCGATCTCGGTTTGCAGGTTGCCAATGTTGACTTAGGTGGTTGGGACACGCACGACAATCAGGGAGATGGCTCAAGTGGCTATTTCAGTGACCAGGTGGAGACACTGTCTCAAGGGTTAACAGCATTCTATGCTGACCTCGATGGCTGTAATGGTACAACCCACAATAAAAAAGTGACTGTTGCTGTGATGAGTGAGTTTGGCCGTCGCCTGCGTGAAAATGACGATGGCGGGACAGATCATGGTCATGGCGGGATGATGATGGTATTAGGCCAAAATGTAAATGGCGGTCTGTATGGCAATTGGCCAGGATTAGCCACCGCCCAGCTTTATGATAACGCCGATTTAGCTGTAACAACCGATTTCCGACGAGTTTTATCAGAAATCCTTGTTAAACGGTTGGGTAACAATAATCTGGATCAAATTTTCCCAAGCTATACCGGATATACACCGATGAACATCGTCAATGGCAGCAGCGGCGTGATCACACCACCCCAATACGGTGCACACAATGTGTTCTTGCCAATGGTTGCTAATAATTCTGGTGGTTGTTAAGTTTTATAGAAACACCTAAACAGAAAATTTGTGAAACGCAAAAGGGGCATAGATTACTATGCCCCTTGTTTTATTTAAATTTTATTTTGAAATGACAGAATGGGGTAACTACCCAGCTTCATCAACGCCATCAATGGCCATCCGTGCCTCAAAATTCTTATAGCCATAATGAGCTAACCCAATACTTAATAGGTAAAGAACATTAAGCGGTGCCATTGTTAACAACATCGTTACTGGATCGATGGAGGGAGTAATCATCGCAGCTAGAACAGCAATGCCAACGACAGCAATTCGCCACTGCTCTCGAAGGGAATTTGAATTAACAAGACCAGCCCGAGCCACAAAATACATAATTATTGGCATTTGAAAACTGACGCTAATCCAAAAAAGCATTCGTAATACAAAACTAATATATTCTAGCGCTTGCCAGTCGGGGTCAAAAATTTCTTCTAAAAAACCACCTAGAAAAAAGATGGCAGCTGGTGTAAGAACGAACCAAGAAAATCCTAACCCTAAAGCAAAGAGAGTTAACGTACTTGGAATAAAAATATATACCGAACGCCTCTCCCTCTTTGTCATGCCAGGCGAAATGAAAAGCCAGAGTTGATAAAGCGTAAGAGGCATGGATAAAACTGTCCCAGCTAAGATAGATACTTTAAAAAAGGTCTCAATTCCTTCCGTTGGGCTTAGCGTGTTTAGACCTTTATCGGGGAAAATTGCGCTAAAGGGATTCATCAAATACAGAATAAGTTGATCAGCAAAAATAAAGCTGACCAAAGTAAACACAACAATCCCACCTGCAACCCAGGTTAAACGGATGCGTAACTCATTTAAATGCTGAAGAAGGGTCAGTTCTAAGCCATCATCCTGATCAAGGGAATTTACGGCCGTGTTATCTAATTGCGTCATGATTCCGGATCGTCTTCAATATCGAGAATATTTGGAAGCTGGTCTATTGCAGATGGCTCTCGAACCTCACCATTTTCTTTAGGCACGGCTTCTTCGCTCCCATTACTATTTATTGACTCGGCGTTTGGCTTTGCATCTGGCGGTAATATAGAGGGATCTAAATCTTCAGCGACCTCTTTCATCTCTTGGGAGGTTTCAGCAGCAACCGCCGTCATTTCACCCCGCAAGTCAGTTAATTGCTGGCGCAAGTCCTTGATCTCGGACATGGCATCTTTTAGATCAGCCATCTCCTCAGCATCAAGTTCTGATGTAAGCTGGCGCATAAAGCCACGGGAAATGTTCTGCAGTTGGGCGGTCCATTGACCCAATTGACGCGCAAACTTGGCAATCCGCTGCGGCCCCATCACCAGACCAGCGATTATTAAGATTGTGACTAATTCTGGAAAGCCAATTCCAAATAGTTCTAAACCATTCATTTGGTTTATTCTTGTTGCTTACTGAATGAAAGTTGTGCTTTCATCCAAGATTCAAAATTATGCTTCAGCTTCCGTTGCTTCTTCTCCAGCCGCTTCTTCTTTGGCATCCTTCATTCCTGTACGAAACGCTTGGATTCCTTTGCCTAGCTCACTACCGACTCGACTAATACGGCCAACACCAAAAACAAGCAAAACGATTACCAAAATAATTAGTAGTTCTGGCCAACCTAATGACCCAATTTGTGCAAACATATCTGAATCTCCTCAAATACAGTGTAGTGAATGCTATTTTTCCAAAGTATACCAAATCTTAAACTGGAAAAGCCAATTTTAGGATAACTGGTTCAATATATCTCATAAATGGCGGAACTCACCTGCTTCACTACATATTTAATTTTGCTTTGGATGAGTATGGAGCACCTTCGTAAGAAAAACCTCAGAATAGTCGAATTAGGATTCAACCGGGGTGCAAGGTACGACTCGCTCATCACGATATAAGTACCAGTTCGCAAAAGTGGCGTATTTGTCTCTCGGGTTGGTGATAATTCCTAATTCCATACCCGAAACGTCAGGATGAGTTACAAACGTGTCGACGTATTGATACAGAGTAATCGCTGGTAATTCAGCATTATAAATTCTTTGGAAGGTGTCATAATACGGTCGTCTCTGATCAATTTCCCACAGTTTACGGCC
>JBCCFD010000334.1:0-9332 GCA_039029915.1 Chloroflexota bacterium | reverse complement strand
CAAGTCGGCACAACATTTTGCATCTATTTCCCAAAAGCAAAAGAAAGCACCGCTTTGCCAGCCAAACCGCATCCCCCCCTAACTATCGCCCGAGGGAAAGAGGTTGTTTTGCTGGTGGAAGATTCAGATGAGGTGCGGAAATTAATTTTGGATATCTTAGAAATGCAAGGGTATACCGTATTGGCCGCGCATGATGGTATTGAAGCGTTAGAAATCGCGTCTAATACCCAACAAAAAATTGATGTTCTCTTAACAGATGTGATGATGCCGCAAATTGACGGAAAGCAAGTGGCCGATCAGCTTGTCGACATCATGCCTCATCTCAAGGTGATTTTTATGTCAGGCTACAGCGATCAGGTCATTGCAAAACACGGTATTCTTGAAACAGATATGGCGTTTTTACAAAAGCCCTTTACACCAACGCAACTCATTCATAAAATTCGGCAAACGCTAGAGGAACAAGGAGCTTAAAGTGACAGATCAACCATTGCCCATCATTGATATAACAACTTTATTCGAGTCTGATGAAATTCGTTCTACCGGTGAGGCGTTATTCAAAGCGCTTTCCAATATTGGGTTTGCTATTGTTGTCGGACACGGCGTGCCAATGGCAACAATTGACGGCATGCGAACGGCCGTTTCGACCATCTTTGATACGCCCCGCGATATCTTAGCTCGGCAAACCGTTGCAAAGGGTAACTATCGTGGTTTTGTGCCGCTAGGTTACTTCACTCCCAACTCAGGCAAAGGCAAAGCGGATCAGTATGAGGCGTGGAAATTGCACACGGAAACGGCCGTTAATGACCCCATCTGCCACCAATCCAACCTTTATGCGCCCAACCGCTGGCCCGACATCAATGTTGATGTTAAAACCCCTATTCTGGCCTACTGGGCAGAGATGGAACGCGTTAGTCAGCAGGTGCTCAAAACGCTCAGTCAGCAGCTTGGTATCGATGACACTTACATTTTGTCGTGCCTGAGCAACCCGCTCACCAACATGACACTGCTCAACTATCCACCTCTACCGCCACAGTCAGAAGATTGGGGCATACACCCGCACAAAGATTTCAATTTAATCACCTTGCTGGCTCACGACCCGGTTGGCGGTCTCGAAGTCCGCAATCGAGACGGAAATTGGATTTCGGCCAAATGCCCGCCGGATGGCATAGTGATGAATGTAGGAGATATGCTAGAGCTTTGGAGCGGCGGTCGCTTAATGTCAACACCCCACCGCGTGACCAACAAATCAGGTCAGGCTCGTCAATCCTTCCCCTACTTTTCAGTGCCTCGGTTTAATGTATGGATTGAGCCGCTTTTACCACCCATTGCAGGGTATGAAAGACAGCCGCTGCACGTTGGCGATTCAAGCGCCGATATTTGGTATTCTAACTGGCCCGACACCATTTCAACAGACCCCGCCCAAGAGCTAGGGAACTTTGAATAATAGTTACTGAATGCTAATTTCGCTGAATAAGCGGCAGCCACAGATCAAATACAAACGCCGGTTGGAAAGGTTCATCGTCACCAATAAACATACTTTCGTCTATTGAAAGCAAAAACTCAATCAAATCAGCTTCTTCGGTGCCTGTAAACGTGATGGCATGCGTGCCAACCGTAAACACATCACTAAGCGTGTCCGCGCTCCCATCGTGGAAATAGGGCGCAGTTTCCCACAGCTCAATTAGCGTTGGGGTACGAATTTCAGTAAGTGGCCCAAAAATTCGCGTACCGGAAGTGTCGGTGATTGTCCCGACATCGTGGTTTTGGCCGTCGCGGAAAGCTGAACCAGCGTGACAGGCCGCACAGCCGTTCTCATTAAAGACCTGCTGACCGCGCAGCGCCGCCGCCGTTAACTCCCCAGATTCGGTGCGGTACGGGGAACGGCTAACCGTTTCTATTCCCAGAGAAGAAACATAGGCCGCAAGGGCATCTAGCTCGGTTGATTGCCCAGATGTGGTCATGTGCAGAGGGGATTCACCGTTGAAGGTTTGACCATCAATCAGCCCCGTTCCACCATTAAGCTCTTCGATTTGGAGTTCAAAATCTTGCACTTCGTCAAAATTAGATGACCAGTGCAGCTCCCCAAAGCGTGTCCCGCTCGTGCCATTAAGAGAGAGGGTATTGCGTAACCCTTCGCCTAAGCTAGTGATGTCCCACACCATGCCGTCCTGTCCACCGCCAGCGTGACAGCTGGCACAGCTCATGTACCCCTCAGCTCCCATTTCTGGAATGCTGGAATGGTAGAATTGGCGCAGTCCTTCAAGCTCTTCACTGCTAAACCGTTCATTGCTAACGGTGTTGATTGTTAGGATAGCCGGATTACGCTCCCCACTGTCCATATAGCCAGAAACATCAACGGCACTCACAGACCGTCCCGTAAAGTTTTTGACGTAGAGCACCCGCAGCGTGCTGCACATTTCTTGGGGCGCAAAACCGGTACTAAACTGGGTAAACGTGCTTAAGTTTTCGTTAACGCCCATCACAACGTTGTTGCCCTGGAACGTCACCATCCGAGATTCACCGTCGACAAGATAAGTTACTCCGGCTGGATCAGCGGCGTTGTCAAAGTCATGGGTACCGTCTGGGGTGTTCGGGTTGACGTTGGCGTCTTGGTTGTTAAGCAAATCAATCTCAACCATCATGGGCCGAACGGTATTATCGTCATCCAGGGCGATGCCGTTACGAGCGCTGCTGGTGCCTCGGTCGATGTTGGCTTTAACGGCCGTAATAAACGCTCGTTCCCCGTCCGCAGCAAACACCACGCTCGACAAGAAGTTTGGCACACCAGAACCATGATCTAGTGCATCATTGACCAGCACCTTGTTAATCAAAATTGTGCGAGTCAGCTGAAGTCCTGTCGAGATATCAATATCATACAGCTCGGCATGCGTCATGGGCGAGATAAAGCGGGTCACCAGCAAGCGATCGCCGTTTAGGGCCATTGCTTTCGGGTCGGGGCCAACCTCTAACCGATTGATAACGGCTTGAGTATTGGGGTTAATTTCAACCACTTCCCCACTCCCAAAAAGCGAAACGAATAAAGACGTGCCGTTCGTAATCGAGGCCACAGGTTGAGAGCCATACCCTGTATTCACCGTAAAATCTAGCGTGCCGTTACTGTCTACAAAAGCCACAATGTCGTCATCTTGATAGGTAATGGCCATCCAGCTGCCTATTTGCGTGACCGAGGTTGGTTTGCGATAGTTCAGGTCGATTTCCTGCTGACTATCAAGCAGCGGATGCAACGATCCCGGTTCAAGACTCGTGTTGATGATGCTCACGGTGTCATTATCAGGATTCACCACCCAAAGATTGTTGCTCACTGTTTCAGGCTGACAGCTGATCTGGCTAGATTGGTTTGGATAGTAAGGCGTGCCGCCAAAATCTGGCGCAGTTTCACCGGCCCAGTAAGCGCAGGTCTTTGCTTGACCCGGGGCTGGGTCGCCAAAGGTCGCATTGTCACACTCAACTGTATCCGTCACCCCTTCAATGTAGTTGTAGGCACCGGGGACGCCATACCGCACAATGGCCGTTTCTGGCACGGTGCAGGTTTCATCCTCATAGGCGCAGTGAATCCAGTCAGAGCCGTCCGGTGGTGGTGGCGGCAAGGTTTCGCCAGTGGTAAAGGTAAAGCTATAGGGCGTCATTTCGTTGCCCATATAATCCTGAATGCCTGTCACATCTACTCGATAGCTGGCATCAACCTCTAAATCATCATCGGGCCACAGGGTAAAGGTGCCGGTGTGGGTGAGCCGATGTCGAAAGCCAACGGTTTCGTTACTGTCGATATTGGTGAGGGTAAAGGCAGAAACGGCCGTTTCTGTACGCACCGTCTCAGGAATATGAATCGAAATAAAAGTATCAGCCGCCACATTCGTCGAATTCGCTAGCGGACGATGGCCTGATATATAGGGTGGATTCGTATCGGGGTCATCACTGGTTACAAAAAAGCAAATACCCTGCGTGTTCATTCGTTCATCAATTTCCACGCTGGTCACTTGGCGACCGCCCCCAAGCACATCACCCACCTGCACATCGGTGTCCCCGATCATGGTGCGGTTGTTGCCGTAATTGTACGCCGCGTAAACGCCAGCACTGTATGAGCCTTCAATCAGTTCTGGTCCCGTGTAGGTAATAATCGCTTCTGAACCGTACCGATCAATCCCCCCAAAAACACCAACCTGCCCTAGCGGGCGGAAATATTGGGAGCCATCACAATAGTTTTGCATGGTGGGCAGCCGATAAGCCACTTGGGTCATATCAGTCCCGCTGATTATAAAATTTGGATCTCCCGCTTTTCCCTGAGCATAGATTGACTCACAAAGATCAATATCAACCTTCATATTATCGACATAGGCGTATTGATCTTGAAAATTGACGTACATCGGGTGAATCATATTGTCACCGTCTGCGGAACTGGTGGTGTCTTGATTGAAATACAGCTCACAGGTCAATTCTGGATTGGTTGGATCAGTGAAATCAACAACGTACATCGCTGGATAATCACGCCCAACGGTGCCATTGGTGCGTGCTGACCACACCATCTTGTTTGCCCCATACGGTTCAGCCCAGTAGCCACCAATCCCAATTGTTGAGCCATCTGGCTCCATCACGGTAGGTTGATAAACAGAAAGAAGCTGCGGCTGAAAGCTGCCCGTAATCCCATCTTGCCAGCCGTTCATGCTGTAAATAGCCATACCTGTTGACGCTTGGTCAGAAGCCACAACCATCAAATCACCGTGGAAGGAGAAAAAGCCAGTCACACCCGTGTCCCCTAAATGATCCCATGTGGCTAGCGGGTGACCCCGCCAATCAGGACCGGGTTCGTACGTATAAAAAATAGTGTGTTCACTGTCAAAAGGGGCACTGTAGCTCCAAAAATCACTCATATAAAATGGAGAATACAATCGGCCCGCATACGCTTGCCAAAACGGCGTTTCAGGAACGGTATCCCCAGTGACGGGGTCATATCTATGAGAGTTACCTAGCTCCCAATAGTTGTTGGTCCACAGGTAGGCTTCACCATCTTGAAAGTTGGTGTGGGTTGCATGGGCGTGTTGGGCATGTCCGTTACGACAGACGCCCTCAAAACAGTTAACATAACGAAGAAACTGGGGATTTGAGAGGTCTGATAGATTCCAAGAGCTATCCCACAGCTGCAGGTCCACGTGGGCATCTGAGCTACCGGGGCTTTCGGGGAGCAAGATGAGTACGGGCCCAATGGTGCTCATGATGGCTGAGCGACCGGCGTCAACGGCTCGTTTGCCAATAAAGTCTCCCATCTGCCCGTAATCTTGGTTCGTCGGATAGGTGGCAATCGGCGGCCTACTATAGGATGATACGGCCGTTATCGCCCCACCAAAAATTAAAATAAAACCTATCAAGAATAGAACGACGCTTCGATGATGAATGATACGCTTCATAAAATAATTACCTGCTCAAAACACCCAGGAAGTTGTATGAACTTTTTGATTGATGTTGGGAACACACTCCCGCCCAACAAATTTAGATGGTCAATGCAGAGACAGCGTACCGATTACTCAACCGACAAACCTGACATTCAGCAGACAAAGGCACCTTCGAGTTAGGAAGGTAGTACTATCACTAACATACTGATTTACTGAGCCACTGACCTACCAATATACTGATATACTCACCCACATGAACCTAACACCCCTAATAGACCGCCCCATCATCCACGTTTCGGACTCCCCTCTTCTAGAAGGCAATGTGAATGGCCCATCGTTGATTAAGGTGCCGGATTGGGTGGAGGGCGCATACGGCCGTTACTATCTCTACTTTGCCCACCACGAAGGCAAAACGATACGCCTTGCCTATGCGAATGAATTGGCTGGACCGTGGACGCTCTACGAACCAGGCGCGCTCTCCCTTGCAAACTCATTATTTCCAACCACCCCGCCTAAGCCAGAAGAGCTGCACCCAATCGCTCGCGCTCTTATCGCTAAAGGGGATGATGGCCTCTATCCGCACATTGCCTCACCAGATGTGCTTGTTGATGAAGCAACCCAAACGATTCGGCTGTATTATCACGGCCGTTTACCCAATGGCCTGCAAGTCACGCGGGTGGCGTTGTCAAAAAATGGGCTTCATTTTGAGGCACGAGAGGAGATTTTGGGACGGCCGTATATGCGCATCTTCCAACATGAAGATGTATGGTACGGCATCGCCATGCCCGGCATCCTCTACCGCTCAGCAGATGGCCTGACGGCCTTTGAAGAAAGTCACAACCTGTTTGCTCCGCTCACTCCGCGCCACCACGCCCTGCTTAAAAAGGGCAACCAGCTCACCATCTTCTACACTGAGGTCGGCAACACACCTGAACATCTCAAGCATTGCACCCTCAACCTCACCCCTGACTGGCGACAGTGGCGCATTACCAATGAAATGTCACTCTATAAACCAACCCAAGGATGGGAAGGCGCCAATCTCCCGATTGAACCGTCAAAATACGGCGGCATCTTTGAGCCAGTACATCAGCTGCGTGACCCGGCTGTATTTTTAGAAGATGACCAACTATATTTGCTTTACACTGTCGCTGGTGAACAAGGGGTTGGCATTGCGATACTTACTTAACAACAAGGTTTCGATAACACCCTCACCACAAACAACCTGAACTTTATCGATAAATTCCAATAAACGATTGATAAACGCTCTTTCCATAAGCTCCTAATGAAAACCAAATCAAGCTTCATTAGGAGAAACTTATGCGTAAAAAAGATGTTTTTTGGATCAGACCAATTTTATTTATCATCATCGCAGCGCTCACATTATCCACCGGTGAGCCAACCCGCAGTCAATCGAGCCTCAATCTATATTTACCCATTATTACAGCCCCCGGCGATCCCATTACCCCACCGGCATCAGAACCCGTCCCCGTTGACCTTGTGCGAATTCTTCATGAGAACGTAGAAGCTGGCATATGGACCAAATCAGAAGGAATCATCCAGATGTTATCCTATTTTGGTGACGAGAGTGCTAATAGCAGCTGGCTTCCTGCAAATTACATGCCTCAAATCAAAATGTCCGGTTTAATGCGGGCCGCTCAATCACAGCTCAACAAGGAAAGCGACCCTACTACACTCGCAGAACTTGAGCGGCTTTTGCGGCTGGTGTCTCCTGACACGACCAATATTGACCACTTTGCTATTCCATATGATGAAGCACAAAAAGCCATTTCATCGCAAACAACCAGTAGTGCTACAAAGGAACAGTGTACCGCCATATGGCGGTCAGAGTTTGACTCAAACTTGGCAGGCAATGCTCCCTGCTACGCTCGCTTGGCAACGAACCAAAAGAGTCAAGGGCTAGAGGAACCAAATCACGAAATGTACTTCCCGCTTTATGATGATTTACCTGTAGGTCAGGAACTCTATCAAGCTGCGGCAAATGAGGCACTGAAAAAAAGTGTAGCGGAGTATTCACAATACGGGAACATGCCACAAACAAAAATATTATGGAGCCCATTATCGAACACAAACTCGACAATCGCAACGGCATCAGATGAAGGAACACATTGCGAGGTAACTTTCTTTGTAGAGAGTTACACACAAAGTATCGACAAATTTCAACAAACAGTTGCTCATGAACTTTTCCATTGTTACCAATTTGAAAATTTAGAGGATCAAACACATGGTCCAGATAATGAAAGCAATGATTGGTGGGTAGAAGGCACGGCCGAATACTTTTCCAATGTCGTCTATCCAGATGCAAATGATGAATACCAATGGGACAAGGATTTTGCATCTAACATTGATAGTACATCATTAATTGACATGAGCTATGAAACGTCTAAATTTTTCCAATTTTTAGGGAACAAACTAGACGAGGATGAAAAAGTAATTGAACTACTCAAAACAATGCCAACGACTGGGGGACGACAAGAGCAGTTGATCACCCTATCTCAGGTACCCAATATTGACAATTTATTTCTTGAATTTGCACAACAATATGTAGAGAAAAAGATAGTCGATAGTAGTGGAAAACTCCCTGATCCAAAAGATTTAACTGTTCACACAATTGCTTTGACCGTAGATAGCAATTATGGATTAACAGCAGATCACGAAATGGAGCCGTTCACAATCTCTTATTTTCAAATAACATATAGAAGTAAAAATTCATTCGATCAAATAATATCCCTACAGCATGTCAGAATGGCTCACCTTATCGAAAATATGGATGTCGCATGGAGTGAAATGATTGAAGGTACCGTCACAGCCTGTATTGATAAAAAAATTAAAAATTATGTATTTGCGACGACCAAGGTACCATTAGCAAATGACCCAGACCCATTTTATTCAATAGCGATATCCAAAGGAGAACCACAATCTTGCAGTTGCTATTTTGAGGCGCATATCAATGGGCAAGTTTATACACATGATATTGTTACTTTTTATGACAGTGGTGTGCCTACACAACCCATCGAAATAACCAGTGGAGAGGAACCGCCCTCAACCTTTGCCTTTAGGTTAGATATTCCGGCACTACAAAATTATAACGTCCATCTTCCCGAGGCTCTAATATTTACTGATACCCAACCAGGTGGATTTACTGCAGGATTCGATGCAACTTATCATATTGGAGAGTTCTCTACAGTTTGGAAGCCAGCAAACGGTTCAAATCATGACCATCTTGAAGGTACGGTTCAGGGAAGGATGCTCGTACAGCATTTTGACGGAACGGTAGAAGATAACGTGCCGTTTTTTGCTGCCTTCACTGCGAGACGTGCTTTAGAAAAGCATTTGTGCCAACAATAGTTCCATGACCATCTTGTCTTCGGCTGATACATCTTTTTCTAAACTAATCAGCCGAAGACTTCACTATCGAAAATTGAGCAAGATACTTGACTATAAGCCCATCTTCAACCATTATTAACCTGTGCACAATCTCCAAATCGTTCCCCTTAAAGCAAACGATATCGATCAATGTGAATCAATTTTGCGCGCACTGCCTAATTGGTTTGGCATTGAGGAATCTATTGTTGAATATGTTCGTGACCTTCACTCACTGGACGGGTTTGTGGCTAAAATAGCCGGGCACGTCGTCGGATTTGTTGGGCTTAAACGATATGGGGAGCGCTCCGTTGAAATCAACATTATTGGGGTGCATCCTAATTTTCGAAATCAAGGGATCGGATCTAAGCTTCTAAATGAAGTTGAACAGGCTGAAACTGGCACAACAACCAAGCTACTTCACGTCAAAACGCTTGGCCCCACCCACCTCGACCCGCACTATGTTGAAACGCGACAATTTTATGAAGCTAAGGGATTCATTCCCCTTGAGGAAAATGCACTATGGGGAGATGTAAATCCTTG
>JBCCFD010000333.1:0-9377 GCA_039029915.1 Chloroflexota bacterium | reverse complement strand
CCAATAAGGAGGCCTAATCATGAGTCTTGATAGAAATATGTCACGAATTAAAGAAGTAGTTGGCACTTGGGACAATCTAACCCGCCTGTTGCGAACTGGCGACAAAGGCGCATTGGTGCCCGTTGTGATTCCCAAAGATCGTCGTGGATTTGGCTGGGCCTTGTGGTTTGGTATGGGCATATACGCTTTTGGCGCGCTGGGCTTTTTCGCTGATGGTGCTTCAGGTTGGATAGGTGGCTTCATCCTCATGTTGCTACTCTTTGCTTTTGGTGGATTTAGCTGGTGGCGCAGTTCTCTTGTGGAAATTGAGCAAGGGACAACTGGTGTTATGTCGGAATATGGTGAAATTAAAAAGGCACTCAAGCCAGGTCGCCACACGCTGTGGTCGCCATTTTCTAAGGTGGAATATATTGTCGATACATCGACTGAAATTCCCTATACGGCTCCCATTGTGGCTTGCCCGACTCAGGAAAATGTGCCTTTGAAGTCGATTGAGTTCTTTTTGAAGTTCCGCATTGAAGACCCGATTGCGTTTGTGCGTAATATCGGGGCAAGCAACTTTGACGCTGTTTTGAGCAGTGCGGTTCAAGACGCCATTCGTAACCGCAGCCGCCGAGTGGAAACCGCCAAAGCGTATGATTTACGCGGTTCTGATGTGGGCGATATGCGTGACGTGCTCAATCGTCAAATGCGGATGTATGGGGTTGTAATTACAGGGGCAAACATTCCTGATGTGCAGTTACCGAATCAATACCAAGAAAACTTGTCTACTCGGGAGCGCGTGTCAAAAGAGCTCGTTTCTTATGAGAAAGAGTGGGAATTGATGCGTAAGCGCCGGACTGACAACTTGCTGCTGGAAATTGAACGCGCCCGCAAAGAGCGTGATGAAAAGCTGATTGCTGTTCAGGAAGCGGTTAATAAAGCGAATGAAGATGTGGCCCAAATGCTCCAAGAACGTGAAGCTGAGGCTGAGAAGGTTCGTCTTGAAATTGAAGCGGAAGGTCGCGCTGAGCTGAAATCAGCGGAAAATGAAGCCAAAGCGCTTCATCATCTTGGGCAATCGTATAAGGATAATCAGGCTGTGTTGCAGTATGAATTAGCCATGAAGCGACTTGACGTAGCTGAAGAGTTATTAATGAATGCCCCACGACCTGTTGTTGTGAATACGGGTGGTCAGGGTCAAGATAATTCTGCGCTCTCTACCCTTATTTTGGCAGAAGTGTTGCCTAATATATTGAATAAAGGTGGGAAAACGGCCGTTTCTTCCACCCAGCCACCAATTATCAATACGAACGGTCAATAATAGTTAGGTAGCCCCCTCGACATTTATTTCGAGGGGGCGAATCATTGTCACTTTGGAGCATGTAATTTTGGAAGGTTTAATTTCACTTGTGGGTCTTATATTGATTCCCATTTTTTTTATCGCTATACATTTGCAGGTCAAGGAATTAACTGAGGATATCAAGAGACAAGTAAAAAAATTAGGCGGGCGAAATGTCGAAGTGGAGCGGATTTGGCTTGATGGTGATAAAAATACCTTCAGTTTTCGAGTGAAGTTCAAAGATACTGTCGGTAAAACCCATTGGACGAAATGCAAAGTTCGGCAAGGCTCAAAGAATATTTACTGGACTACATCGCCTGCGGAACTGTTAGAAGTAAATGGAGTAGTGGAAACGGCCGTAAACCAATCAAATCTTCAATCAACTGATTCATCTAAAGAAGAGCTAATCAACGATTTGTATGCGGAGAATCAGAAGTTAAAAGAAGAAATAGCCAGATTGCAAAAAAGTAATTCCTTGAAAACTTAGCTCACAATTGTGTGATTTTGAGGCAAAATATTCTTATAGGTAAGAAATTCAAAAACACTGTTGTCTAAGAAGTAACAACACACAACACACACATTTTTCTTCTCCTCCTCCTTTAAACTAAAAAGCTCCAGACAATCGGTCTGGGGCTTTTTGGTTTTTACACTACCTTCCAATCCCTCACGCTCAGAACAGCAAGATTCGGGTCGATATCGTCCATTTGCTTGAGTACCATCATTTTCAAAAAAGGATGGAAAATCATGACTCAACTCATATTTAAAGCAATGCCTACAGAGATAGCCCGTTCCTATCAATCAGGTGCAGCCGATGCGAATGGACAACAGCCTGAACGATTTATTTCAAGCGGGGATGGTGTTCCTTGCCGTCACTGTTTACAGCAAGTGCCTGAGGGGGAACCGTACTTGGTGTTAAGTTATCGGCCGTTTCCTGACCTGCAGCCCTATGCAGAAGCCGGCCCAATTTTTTTGTGTGCCAATGAATGCCGTCGACATCCAGAGTCTGAGCAGATTCCTCCGATGCTAAAAGGAAAAGAAGCCTTAATTATTCGAGGATATAATGCGGAAAATCGGATCATTTATGGGACAGGAAAGGTGGTACCCGCTGAGCAGATTCCATTTTTTGCCAGAAACACCTTTGAGAATGAGGCTGTGAAGTATATTCATATTCGATCATCTACAAATAATTGCTTTCAATGCCGCGTTGAACAACTGCCCCCTTCAGAGTAAAAATGTTAGATTCGTATAAGAAATAATAAATTTTCAAATTGCCTCTTGACATCCATGACGCACCGCGTTATACTCTTTTTGTGTTTGACGCACCGCGTCATCAAATTAAAAAAACTAACAATAAAAATTAAACTTATGGAGAAAAATAGCCATTCCCCACTCAACTTCGGAACCCTATTTCTCCATTTATAAAAAGGATTTGAAAGATGGCAAACGCACAAGTTGAAATTATTGAAGAAAATGTAGAAACCTTTGTTGAGAGCGCTACCAGCTCAGCTCGTAAAGTTGTTCACACCGGTTTAGGTGCAGTTGCAACCGTTCGTGAAAATGCTGAAAAGCTTTATGCTGATACCAACAGCTACACCAACGAATTGGCTGAAAAAGGGTTTGGCATCTCTGAAGAACGTCGTCAAGCATTCAACGAATTTGTTGAACCATACCAAGAACGCGTTCGCGTTATCGGTGACGATGTAGAAGCTCGCTTCAACAAAGCAACCGAATCATTCTTAGCTCGTTTGAACATTCCTACCGCTGATAGCATCGAAGACTTGAACAAAAAAATCGCTGCTTTAGGCCGCAAAGTTGACAAATTAGCTAAAGAAATCAAATAAATTTGTTTTTCGTGTGGTTTTTCCCTGAAAAACCACATTCCTCCTCCTTCTCTTTATGTAAAACAGCCCTTGTCCCGCAAGGGCTGTTTTCATTTTTCGTAGCCTACGCGTTGAGGTACCGTCTTTAATTTCATCTACAATTCTTTTATGAATAAATATTTACCAGCTTCTATAAGTCCTGATGATGTTGAAACGACGATTGGCTTAATTTCTGACACCCACATGCCACAAAGATGGAAAACGATCCCAACGGCCGTTTCCACAATATTTCAAAATGTTGACTTTATCCTCCACGCGGGAGACGTTGGGGAGCTTTGGGTTTTGGATCGCCTCAGTGAGATTGCGCCAGTTTTTGCGGTTCATGGGAATGATGAAACGGATGACGCCAAAAGAGAACTGCCTGAACAGCAAATTATTGTCGTCAAAGGTCAACGCATCATGCTGTGGCACAGCCATTATGCGAATCGGGTTGATGAAATGCACACCCGTCGATCGGATAGCATGCTGGAGGCATGTTATCGCGTGGTGGGGCGGGGGAGGTCAGCCGGAGCAGAACTTGTTGTCTTCGGGCATTGGCATACGCCGCTTGTTTTTGAAGAAAATGGGGTGACGATTGTTAACCCGGGTGCCATTGCGTCAGGGAACCTTTTTCGACAGCAGATGGTGCAAACGGTTGCGCTGCTGTTTGTGTTGAAAAACGGCCGTTTTCACATCACCCACATCAATACAGCTGCTCCAGAACAGATTTATGAGCCCCCCACTAATTTAGAAGAAGGGTTTGGGCATAACTTGGGGATATACGGCCGTTCCATCTTGTCCCCACAGCTCGAAGAAATAAAGTCTCGATTTGGCCCCATGTTCTACTTTGACCACGAATCATTTCTGGATGCCTTTCTACCGCTTTCCCATCAAGTGTATGAAGGAAAATTAGAGATGATTCAACGAGAAAACGTCATCAATGCTTTTGAGACAGCCGATATTAAAGAAAGTGCCCGAAAGGAATTTTTGAACATGCTCCGTGCGATACAGTAGGGCGTGTGGAAAGGACAGTCGTCACTATCGGACTGATCCCCAATCCCCAAGCCCTAGCCCCCCAACCCTTAATCTTCAGGTCGATGACCAGCAGGTGCCATTTTGACGAGGCGTGGGTCAAAGCGAGCCATCACGTCGACCAAATCCGTCTGAGCAGCCATCACTTCATGGATGTCTTTGTAAGCCATGGGCACCTCATCAAGGCCTGCTGAAAGCAGGGTGACGTTTCGCTCCCTAAGGTACTTTTTGACATCAGACCAAGTGAACGATTGCGTTGCCTTTTTACGGCTCATGCGTCGGCCAGCCCCGTGGGAGGCTGAGTGGAGCGAGGCGTCGTTTCCTTTGCCGCGCACTAAAAATCCCGGTGCCCCCATCGACCCAGGAATAATCCCCATGACGCCGTCCCCGGCGGGTGTGGACCCTTTTCGATGGACAATCAGCGTTTCACCATCGTGCTCTTCTTTCCACGCAAAGTTATGATGGTTTTCAACATCGAGCAATACTTTTGCACCCAGATTTTTGGCGATGTGTCTGTGGATGCAGGCGTGATTCGCCTCAGCGTATTGACCCATCAGATGCATCGCGCGCCAATACTCTTGACCTTCATGACTGTCAAGATCAAGCCACGCTAGATGGGTGAGTTCTTTTGGAAGCTCAGGGTGCAGCTCTCGCGCTAATTTGGTATAGAAATTGGCTACCTGGGCACCGGGGCCACGGCTACCGCTGTGGCTGAGCAACGCTAAATATTCACCCTTGTCTAAACCCGCTTTCTCATCAAGCACTTCAAGGACGCCAAATTCAACAAAATGGTTGCCACTGCCGCTGGTGCCAAGCTGGGCCCACGCTTTGTCTCTTAGTCGACGGGTTAGGGGAATGGCGCCCCAATCTGCTTCCATGACGGGATGGTCCCGACGGAATTTTCGCTGGAAGACAGCGCCTGTGCCAAAGCGAGTCTCTTTTTCGATGGCGTTGGCCAGCCGCTTTTGTTCACCACCCAGTACGTGGGGTGACATATCAAGCACGGTAAGCTTCATCCGGCAGGCGATATCGACGCCGACTGCATAGGGGATAACAGTATTACGCGTACCAAGCACGCCGCCAATGGGTAAACCATACCCTAAATGGGCATCAGGCATGAGCGCCCCGCGAACGGCGACTGGAATTTGGGCAGCGTTTTCCATCTGTTTGATGGCGTTGTGGTCTAATCCTTCACCCCAAATGCGAAATGGAGCGGGTGATTCACGCGGTTTGAACCGCGGCATCTCAGCTTCGGCCACAATTAGCGCATCAGCCAGCTCGCTAAACAGAGGGTCTTGCAGGTAGTCTTCTGGGTTTTCAACAACGGCCGAGATAATGTCTGGTAAACTTTTCTTCGGAATGCCTGCCTCACGTGCTCGACGAACGGCCGTTCCTGCCGCCTTCATGGCTGCGCCCGATGGAACCCCTAACTGTGCAAATTTTCGTGCTTTCATACATTTTCCATTTATATGATGCGCAATCTTGGTTGTATTTAGACTGGCATTAAGTGTTCCGAAGTTTCCAGTTTGAAAACCATGTTAGATGAAAGCTTCGGAACCTCGAGGAAACGAAGTTTATTGCCGTCGTTTTATTCAAACCAGGAACTTCGTTTCACATAAGTGCTCCAAAGTTTCTAATTTGAAAACCATGTTAGTTGAAAGCTTCGGAACCTCGAGGAAATGAAGTTTGTAGCCACCGTTTTATTCTAAGCAGCAACTTCGTTTCACTTAACTTATGAGTGTCGGATCATTGCAAATTAGACTCAATCCTTGTACACTATTTGACCGATGGTTATATTTTATACCTCGCTTGTATTTTACAAAATCGAAGTTTCCCAAATACTTACTATTTAATTTAGGTTGATTGGCCCAACTTTTGCTCGAAGCTGAGTAATCGACCTTAGTCAACGTTGGGTCGTGTGCTTTCACCTCCCACGCACCACAATCAATCTGATTTGGAAACATCAAAACCTTGAATTAAGGAGGTGAGACTTATGCCTAAAGTAGATTTACGCTCAAATGAATCACAAGAACAACTTCTACGCCGTTTTCGTAAATCGGTTATGAAGAGTAAAGTGCTTTCTGACGTTCGCCGCAAGCGTTGGCACATTCCAAAGTCTGAGTTAGAACGTATTAAGAAAAAGAAAGCGGTTCGCCGGATGAAGCGTTCACAGCGCCGTCCTTCGCGATAAGTTTTAAGATTTGAAGGCCCTGCAGAAATGTGGGGCTTTTTTATACCTAATATCCGCATTTAGTTTTTGATGTTCAGATTTGAGTTATCAGTTATTTGCTATTGGTGAGACATCGAACCAAATTTTCCAGCCCCTGATCTCCAATCCACCCTAATAAGAATAAACATACCCCGCCCAAAAGAACGGATGACGGCCGTTTTTTATGGCATTAATCTGGGCCTCTTGAAGTGCTTGAGGAATATTGCTTAGATTGGCATTGAGTGCCGTGTAAAAGTTATTCATAAAATGGGCAGTGGCCATATCTTCAAGCGGCCACTGAGTGAGAATAAGATGCTTGGCGCCTGCTTGGAACATCCCGCGCCCAAGATTCAGCACGCTGCTTCCTTTTGTAACGCCAGAGGCGGTATCGCAACTGCTGAAGATAACGAGCGGCTGTTTCTTTAGTTGAATTGTGGAAAGCTCGGATAGCGTTAATGATTTGTCAAAAAGCTGGATTGACGAGAAGATGGGATTATCTTTGCGATACGCAACGTGGGCGGCGATGTGGATAATGGTGGCATCTTGAACGGCCGTTTTGATAGCCTGAACCGTTGCTTTTTCCTCGACGATTGTGGTTTTTTGCCAAGCTGCGGGTGCAGATTGAGCGATCTGCTCAACCTCTTGATGGACATGGCGTAAACGGCCGTTGTCCGAACAGCCGATCATCAAGCATTGATGATGCCATTCATTGACGTAGGCTGGCGGCCGATTGGCAAGCTGTTGAGGTGAAGAAACATAGACAGTCTCGAAACGCTCGGCTAAATACTGGTCACCATCAAAGGCGGCATCAAGCGGAAAGTCATTCCATTTTAGCGGTAGGGTTAAAAGCAGCCGCTTTTTGGCTTTGATATGGGGCAGCAATGGCCGTATTAACGCCTCGTACATTTTTGAAAGATAGCGCTGGGCGAGCCTTTGATCTGTTGACATCACTTCAAAAATGTCTTCAATATGAAACTGCCAAGCCTGATGTAGTTTGGATAATGAATTTGCTTCAATCAAGCTTGGGTAAGAATGCGCTTTTTCATGATCCAACACAAGAGCATGGTACTCATTATCAGCTTGATAATAAACAATATATACCTCTTGATCCGATAAGGTTGCTAAGATTTCTGTAGTTAAAATCGAGCTTTTGTCATCGTTTTGATCGCGTGGGGCAAAGGCCTGTCTTCGTCTTCTAAGCTGGCTGATTTGTTGTTCAATTTGCTTTTGTTGTTCAATCGTTTCAGTTGGCGTTCGCGCAGATTCGGCTTCGGTGAAAGGTGCTCGTTGCTCTAATCGATTGTTTTGCCAATGCCACCGTTCCAATAGAGCAGTTTCTTCCCGAAGGAGTTCGGACATTTTAGGAGACCGTTCAGATTGAGTCTGAATGGGCAAAATATGCATTTTTGAAATAGTTTGTAATAGTGGCTCTATTGTTTGGGTATTATCGAGCTGTTGTCGATGGTAAAGGCTGACTAAAGCGTCGTAAATTTCGAGTTTGTCGTCACTAAAGCTGTTTTGAAGCTCATCATCTCCCAGCCCGAGGCGCAATTGTTCCAATTGTTCAACCGCCATTTCCAAAGTATTAATCGATTGAGAAAATGCGCCTTCTCTTTCGTAAACCTTGGCATAAAGCGTAAGCAATTCGACTTTTTCTTCACGAAAATGATTCCTCTCGATCAAATTTTTAGCCTCATTAAGTTTGAATTTGATGTTTGAAAGGTTTGGTTTAGGTGAAGAAAGCAAACCTTTGCTCAAAATAATAAGCGTTTGGGCTTTCAACTTAGGATGATATTGACTTGAAATTTCATTTGATAATCGGGTAGCAATTCGCCTAGCTTTTTTGATATTGTTTGCTTTAAAAGCTAAGGTCGCCCGCGTCACATCGACAGACCATAGCTCGGTTTGGTTTTTAATTCGAGAAACACCCCGACGAGCCCGTTCTTGAAGTTTTTCCGAGGTTGGATGTAAACCCAGTTCGGTAAAGGCGATGGCTTGATTAAGCCGGGATTGAGCAAGTTCAATCGACTTATTTTGATACTGTAATCTTGCTTCTGCTTCTTTTGCAGCATGAATTGCTTCTTCCCATAGGTTTAGCTTAAGAAAGATAAAAGACCGATACCAATTGACAAACCCTAGTTGAAGGGGGTCTTTAATGATGAGTAATCGTTGATTTGCCTCTTCTAATTTTTGTAGAGCCTCCTGTAAATTGCCAGTTTGAAAGGCAAGGCTCCCGAGGTTTAAATCTGTACGAGCAATTTCAGCCGTAACTTCGTGCTCAACATAGATTTTGCGCGCTTGAAGCATATGCTCGTTGGCGTCCTGATATTGATCAATAACTTTTAGTAAATGAGCTCGATTATTTAGAATGTTAGCTACTGAGAGAGGGGCGTTCAGTTCTTGGAAAATTAGTTCAGCCTTCTCATAAGATTTGATGGCTTCTGTATACTGACCGAGACGCCGATAGATAAGGCCTAAGTTGATTTCAAGATGACCAATAAAACCTTGGGCTTGAGAGCCAGCAAGAGCACACGACTCTCGGGCAACTTTGCTAAGGGAAACGGCCGTTTCATACTTTTCCAAATGCATGAGAGCTGCTACTTGATTGACCTGCATTGCCCCAACGCGTAACCAATCTTGCGCCGTTTGAAAATATTGCTCGGCCCGTTTAAAGCAATCCAACGCGTCTTGATTTTGATTGAGTCGGAGATAGACACTCCCTTGATTACCAATCATTCGAATAACTTCAAATTCTGATAAATCTCTTTCGGCTAATTTAAGTAGGAAATCCGCAAGTTTAAGCGCAAAATTGACATTTCCCGCAATGTGCTTATAAAGATGGTTCAATAATTGATTGAATAATTCGGAGCTATTTTCAGAAGGGGTGACGTTTAGAATTTCATCGGTTGGAAGCTGGTTTTGAATTTGGTTCAGAACTTTACGGGCTGAAGGGTTT
>JBCCFD010000332.1:0-9408 GCA_039029915.1 Chloroflexota bacterium | reverse complement strand
TATCATTTGGCGGCTGTGGCCAAAAGAGCTTGATGATTATCGCATCTAGGAGTAGCGTTTATGTCTGACATTCAAATTGTGCTTGACGAGCGAATTCGTAACGCAACGGCCGTATTGGCTGCCTCTAACTGGCCCGCTATCGAGCAAGAAATCAAACCTCACGCGGTTCATCCTCATACCAAGCAAACCCGTCAATTTGTTGAAGGGCAAAGCAATCATCCTGCAGTTGCCTTTGTAAATAGCGGATTAGCTGAAGGGCAAGCGATTGATGCCTTGCTCTCTGCCCTAGTTCTAGGTGAAGAACGAGCGACGCTTGATGCATTCGCGAGTCAATCCGAGTTAGCTTCTCTATGGGAAGCGCATGCATCTGTTTGGGATACGGCCGTTTCTGAATGCCAACAAATCTTTGACAATTGCCCTTTGCCCACCATGCTGGCTCAAATGGGTGGCAGAACGGACGCGATCCGGCTGATGCCAACCTTAACATACCCAATGCTTGAGTCTGTGGTTATTGCTTCTGCGGGTGAAACGGCCGTTGTGTTGCCGCCGCCTAAAGCGTGGGGTGAATCACCACCGTGGCCGTTTAAAGAAGACCCCATTTGGGTAGTTGTTGAGGCAGGAAAAGCGATTTTGACACACGGCCTCCAGCCCGTTTGGACAACGCAATCAGCAGCAGAACAGCGCAGTCTTGTCCAAGCTGGAGTGGCCCTTTGTCTTGAAAAAATGTTTGATGATTTTGAACGCCAAGCGTATATCGTCCGCATCAAAAAAGAAGAAAATATCCAGTCGCTGCCTCAGCTTACGACGCAAATCCGCGATTGGCTTAGCGGCGACCGGACAAACTCGATTGTTACGTTATTATGAAATAAGCTGACAAGGTGAAGAGGTGACAATGGCCCACGACCCAACGACACTCCGCCTGACACCTGACACCTGATACCTACTTATAGAGGAGAAAACCATGACCCATGAATTCATACTGGCCGAAACCACAGGAAAAGTCGGCACTGTGACCCTCAATCGCCCCAAGGCAATGAATGCCCTAAGCGGTGGCTTGATGGATGAACTAATCAGCCAACTGCAACAGTATGATGCGGATGACAACATTGGGGCGATGGTGATTAGCGGCAGCGAACGCGTCTTTGCAGCCGGGGCTGATATCAAAGCGATGGCGGCCCAAACCCCCGTGACTATGCTGGAAAATCCGATGATTGGTTACTGGGACAAGCTGCGAAATATTTCGAAACCGGTTATTGCGGCCGTTTCAGGGTATGCACTAGGTGGGGGTAATGAGCTGGTGATGGCGTGTGATATGGTCATTGCCAGTGAGTCTGCTAAGTTTGGGCAACCGGAGATTAATTTGGGTATTATACCGGGGGCAGGCGGTACACAGCGCCTAACCCGCGCTTTGGGGAAGGCGTTGGCGATGGAGGTCGTGTTAAACGGCCGTTTTCTCACCGCAGACGAAGCGTTACAGCATGGTCTTGTTAATCGCGTTGTGCCTGTTGAGGCGTTTAAATCGGAAGCGATTAAGCTCGCCAGCGAAATTGCTGAGCGGGCCCCCGTGGCCGTACGTCTTGCCAAGGAAGCGGTGAATGCTAACTTTGAAATGGCGCTACGTGATGGGATTGCCTTTGAGCGTCGCCTCTTTAATATGCTCTTTAGCACCGAAGATCAAAAAGAGGGTATGGATGCCTTCATCAATAAACGCAAAGCAGAATGGAAAGGAAAGTAAATCAACATGGCTAAAAAGAAAAACAGCAACCGTAAACCAAAAGAGCGGGTGGCTAAACCTAAAGTAAGCGGCGGAAAAACGGCCGTTGAGAAAAAGCTCAGTAAAGATGAACAGTTTCGTCTTGAGTATGCCTACGTCTTAAAAGATCTGCGCACAGTCTTTATCCTCGCTGGCATTATGTTTGCTTTATTAATTGCCCTAAATATCTTCCTTCGATAACTAATTTTGACCCATCAGGCGGTCTAGTTAAAGCTCATTACCATTTAACTTGTCTTCCGATGGGCTTATTTTCCTTTATCACTCTGGAAAAACCCCCGAATTTCTTACAAAAATTTTATTGACGCTTAAATTTGCATGTGTTATCATCTCGAGTGAAGTTCGGCTTAAGAGCCGAACTCTTTGCTCTTATCTCAACAATAAGTGCAAAATAAAGAATATTTCAACCAATCACAAACCCACTTTTCCCTAGAAACGACACTGTTTGTAGATTGGCTCAGGTAAAAGTAAGGTTCAGGAAGCAACATCTACTTTTACAAAGTATCAGGAGATTAGACATTCGCAAGAGTCGTAGTAAGAAAACAACGAAGCACCTAACTTCAGTTAATTATCGCATCAACAATCGCATTCGAGTGCGAGAAGTACGTTTAATTGATCATAATGGTGAAAACCATGGCGTTGTTCCCACAGCAAGGGCAATGGAGATTGCGCGAGAAGCAAACCTTGACCTCGTGGAAGTGGCACCCAATTCCCGCCCGCCTGTTTGCCGAATTTTAGATTATGGCAAATTTGCTTACGAGAAAACAAAGAAAGAGCGGGAAGCTCGCAAATTACAAAAACAAATTGAAATTAAAACTGTGCGTTTGACTCCAAGAACGGGCGACTTCCACCGAGATATTGGCGTTAAAAACGCCCGCCGGTGGCTAGGTGAAGGCAAAAAAGTGAAATTCCAAGTTCGCTTTAGAGCACGTGAAATCACATATCCCGAAATTGGTAAGAGGGCGCTTGATGAAATTGCAGAACTTCTATCCGATGTTGCTGAGGTTGAACAAAGACCAAAGCTAGAAGGATGGTCGATGACATTGTTAATGACACCCACGCAAAGTTAAATCATCACAGATTGTTTTGTTCGGTGTTTTAAATCCGCTTGTTGTTTAGGAATGCCCCGCAAGGGGTTTTTTTATGAGGAAAATATTATGCCAAAAGCAAAAACAAAGAAATATAAGTTAAAAACTTATAAAGCCGCGGCTAAACGTTTTCGAGTAACCGGTTCTGGTAAAGTGGTTCGCACCAAAGGTGGAAAGAGCCATCTTCGCCGCCGGAAATCAAAACGTGTTAAGGCGCAGTTTGATAAAATGTTAGTCGTAACCGCCAAGGGAGATCGCAAACGTATCCAAAAATTGGCGCCTTACATGAAACAATATAAAGCAAATCCACCTGCATAGAGGTGGCCTATTCGCTACCTGGCTTCGGTTAACTCTTTAGAGAGTGGGGCTTGAATGTCCAGGTGCTAAAACGCGAGGATTATTATGAGAGTAAAAGGTGGGTATACAACCCAACGTCGTCATAAAAAAATATTAAAAATGACAAAAGGCCAGTGGGGAACGCGCAGCAAGCTGTTCCGTCGTGGTAATGAAGCCATGATGAAATCCTACTGGTACGCTTACCGTGACCGTCGGGTTCGTCGTCGCGAATTCCGTAAGTTGTGGATTGCCCGTATCAACGCTGCATCTCGGGCAAATGGCATGAGCTATAGCCGATTAATTCATGGGTTAAAGCAAGCCAATGTCGCACTAGACCGTAAGGTGTTGGCTGATATCGCTGTACGTGATGAAGCCGCTTTCGCCGCTATTGTAGACATCGCCAAAAAGGCAATTGCTTAATTCAGTTATTTCCTAAACAACAGCATTCAAAAAGCCGCCCTGATTCTCAGAGCGGCTTTTTTTATTTCCAATAGTGACAATGAATAATGGGATGGGGTTATTTTTCTAACCACAGCAGCACAACGATGCCGATCTCTACCGCTTTATTGATCAAGCCGACAGGTTCATAGGTGCTTGGGGGGTTGAAAGCAAAGTAAAGAATGATAGTAACGGCCGTGTAGCCCAGCAGTATCCAGCGAATAAGACCGCGCCGATCGGCGAACTGAGGTAGAAAATAAAGTCCGGCTACAAGAGCCAGATACCCAATTCCATTGAGAATAAAAATAATCCCAAAGATGTCTGTGATAAATGGAACGCCCAAAACGATATGCATCAATGCCGTAATGACAACCAAAGCGACAACGGCCCACTGCTTATTATCTAACTTTATAGACATGGTTTTCTCCTTATTTATAACGCCTCTTTATTCCAATTCTGTTACAAAGTATAGGGCGTCCTCAACTTCTTGTCACTTTTCTAGACATTTGTATCAGTGCGGCGCTTTGCATTTTTTGAGCCCCGTTTAATTCAGTATAACTTTGTCCAAATTGTCTTATTGTGAAGATGATACGGTTGACAAACTTTATTGATATTGGTATATTTCGCAAAACAGACCGACTGTCGGTCTGTTTTGCGAAAGGTGAATTATGACACGAAAAAACGGACGAGATGAGATTGTTCGGGTGGCGCGTGAGCTGTTTTATACAAAAGGATATGAGACCACGTCTGTTAGCAACATTCTTGATGCAGCGGGGATGTCGCGCGGGGCTTTTTATCATCACTTTGAATCAAAGCAGACGCTTTTAGTGGCCATTATTGATGTAATTGCGGCTGAGTTGAATACGGCCGTTGACGTTGCTATGCAGGACGATTCGTTAACGGCCGTTGAGCGCTATCAGCAGCTCGTCTACGCCGTAAACGCTTATCAGGAAACAGACGGTGTGGTGATGTCGCGAATTTGGCTAGCCACCCAAGACGAACAAAATTTACGCTTGATGCACTATCTACGTCAAACTGTTTTTCAATCATTTGGCCCCAAGCTGGCCTCTATTCTCAAACAGGGTGTCGGTGAAGGTGAGTTTGATATTGATTTGGTTGATGATGCAGCCGAAATGCTATTGGGCATTTGCGAATTTACGATAAATGGTGTGGCCCACATAGTTTTTAACCAAGAGCAATACGATGATCCTGTCAAACGAATCGTTCAAAAAGTCCAAATGGGGCAAACGGCCGTTGATCGGCTGGTCGGCGCACCTTTGGGGGAACTCTTATTTTTTGATAAACGGGAGATTAGCGAGCTAAACGAAACCCATCTTCGACTTGAACAGACATAAAGCACACATAGACAAATAGGAATATCAAAATGCAAACGGTAGAACATATTACTTCTTCTAAAGAGTTGGTATTAGGTGACAAAGCGCTAAAGTTTTTTTCAATTTTGGGGATTTTGGGTTCATTAACTGTCGTGATATTTAACACGATTGTGTTTTCTCAGGGAGATTATCCCCTTTACCCTCAGGGGGCGGTCAATCGAGCCTATTGGTTTGGTTCGATGGCGCTTGCTATTGGCGGCTTGGGATTTTATCAGGTGTATATTGCCCTTAGACCGGCCGGTTTTTATTGGGCTTCTCCCCCCGCCTTTTTCTTGGCTTTTTTTATGACCCTTGGGTCGGCTGGGCACGGCTCGTTTATCCCCGTGATGGAGGTTGATCAAATCTTAACCCTGTCGCTACTATCTGAAACGGAGTCTGCTTTAGAGGGACTGCGAGTTGAGCTGGAACTGCATAATCAGGTCCTGTTGTTTACGGCTATGGGCTCATTGGCCATCGGCTCAATTTGGTATTCTGTCACCGTTTTTTTCAAAGAAACCCTATACCCCAAATGGATGGGCTTCATCAATATTTTCTTGATCACGATGATTGTCTTCTTTCTTCCGTCCTTTGTTTCTTTACCTAGATTCTTTCTCAAACTGCTGGAAGGATTTGGCTTTCATTTAGGTATCTTGTCATTTATGGGGTTATCCCTTTATCATCTGTGGAGCGTTGAATAACAGAGAGAACCGACCAAGTATAGCCATGAAATGATAGTATTTAACGTTTGTAGTAGCGACTTTTGCAATTTAATAAAATAATATAGGCATCGTAGGTGCGGGATAGATGGGCAAATTGTGACTTCATCATTTGTGGCTTTTGGGCCCAGCTATCTCGCCTATCTCTTCCGTCGCGCATCAAATCCGAGGAGAAAGGGAGAGATAGTGCGGAGCCAAGTTATTTTAATGCCAATCGCTCAAACCGCACTATCCCACCCCTTCGATAAGGCATGATTGATTCTCGTATAATTTTGAAGAGTTACAAGAGTCGCTGGATGTTCAAAATCAACGGCTAAAGCCATTGCTACAAACCAGAATGCCCATTAATAAATAGAAAAATGAAGAGAGTAGGCACAATCCTAAAGAGAATGGGAGAATTTTTGCTGTGCATCGTGCTCGCCTTGGCGGTGCTAATTGGAGCATTTGTCATTTGGTTGCGCATAGAGCCAGAAGAGGTGACTGCTTGTGAGGCCGGTTTTCGACTCATCGAGCATTCCAGTGGGGCAGACTGTATCCCTGATGGTGAGGCACGAATCATTTCGATGAGCGGCACGCAGCCGAGCCGATGATGTCGCTCATCGAGGTGATGTTATTGTGGTCGATATTTACTGGGATGCCAGAGGGGGCATTTATTCTGCTCATCCGGTGCTGGACGATTTGTTTATTCATGTGGCTGGGGTTGACCCTGACGATGTAGCACCAAATCTATTATTGCCATAGCTAACAATTTTTAGATAGTGAGTTGCCTCACGCTAAGAGGCAAAACGATTCGTGGCCTGTTCTAGCGCAACAGAAACCGCCTTCTCTGTTCGGCAAAACGGCCGTTTTAGGAAGGCGGTTTTCTTTTCCCCCCTTACCATCCATCTATCCAATCACGTAGCGACATCGCCACTACGCATCACCTAAGTCATCATGCTGATTTTTGATCCCTGACAAAACATTGATATAGTTGATTCGCAAAAACAGAGCGCTGCTTTGTTTTTCAGGGGAACGACTATGGCACGCAGAAATCGACGCACTGAAATCATCAATGCAGCTCGCCAGCTTTTCTATGCTCAGGGTTACGAAAACACCTCAACCCGTGAGATTATTCGCATCGCTGGCGTCTCATTTGGGGCGTTTTACCATCACTTTGAATCAAAAGAGGCTTTACTGATGGTCGTGATTGACCCTATATTGGCTGAATTGCGGGCTGCCACTGCCCGCTTGCTGACTGAGCCAGCTCTAACGGCCGTTTCTCGCTATCAGCGGCTCGTTGCCGCTGACAATGACTTTCGAGTGACCCATTCACAACCCCTTGAACATATTTGGTTTGTTATGCAAAGTGATGACCATTTACGTTTGGTGCATTATCTATCTCAAAAAGGGGAAGAAATATACCTTCCTGCCCTCAACGAAATCATACAGCAGGGTGTTGATGATGGGGCGTTTGACGTGAAGTTTGTGCCACAAACGGCCAACCTGCTCTTGAGCATCTGTCGGGCTACGCGGGTGGCCATTGCCAAAATTTGGCAAAACCATCTTCAATTTGACGATCCCGCTGCGGCTGTTGAGCAAGAGCTGGATGCAGCGCAAATCGCCATAGATCGGCTTGTTGGCGCAGCCTTAGGTGAGCTGCTGTTGCTCGACAGGCAGAACGTACTTGACTACTTTGCCACCTTAAAGCCCACGTAAGGTGATCATGTGACATAAGCGCGCATTAGGAGAAGCGATGAACAGAGTAAAAACGATCTTAAAAAGGGTTGGAAAAATTTTATTGGGGATTGTGTTGGTTCTCGTCGTTTTGATTGGATCATTTGTAGTTTGGCTAAGCATTGAACCAGAAGAAGTCACAGAGTGCGAAGCAGAATTCAGATTGATAGAGAATGGGTCAAGCCCTGACTGCGTTCCAGAAGTGGTGAATCGTGCCTTGGCTTTTGGGCCAACGTCCATCCAATTTTTTTTAGCAGTTGAATTTGTGCCTGTGGCTCGCATCGGTTTGTTTGAAGAATTTCTTTTTGCAGATTTACCTGAACCCTATGATGCTTGGAGTGAGCTCACGGAGGACGTGCCCGAAATTGGGGGTGCTCAGCCTAATCTTGAAATGTTTTTATCTTCTAACGCCCAAGTCATTATTAGTGACTATGATTTTCTCAGTGCCAACAAGGCAGTGGAAACGATCGCCCCTATAATCATATTAGACGCTCAAGATTCGTGGAAAGAGAATTTATTGTTGACGAGCGATATTATTGGGGAGCGGGAAGCGGCAGAGGTGATGATCGCCGATTATGATCGGCGCGTTCAGACGCTGAGAGCGCAATTTGATGACCCTGCTGAAATCACTATTTCGCTTTTTATTCCCGGTTTAGATAGCCATTCTGTTCAACTTCCGGGCTCATTTGGGGGACAAATTATCAGTGAAGTTGGCTTTTCTTTCCCTGAGGCACAAATGCAGCTGATCGAAGAAACACCTAACTTATCCATGGAGAGTCTAAGCGTCACGATAAATCAAGAACGTCTTGACGTCCTGGATGGGGATGCTGTCTTTATTATTGGTCTTGGTAGTGAACCAGAAACCATTGAATTTCAAAATATTGACCGATCCGTTGATGATGAATTCCTAAATGACCCCCTCATCCAACAACTCAGTGCTGTGCAAGAAGATGCTGTTTATCCTGGCGGTCTTTATTGGTCAGCGCATGGCATCTATTCGGCGCATGCAATTTTGGATGATTTGTTTCTATATGTCGCTGGGGTTGACCCTGAAGAGGTGGCCCCAAATCCATTAGCACCATAGCAAGCAATTTCTAGAAAATGAGCTACCTCACGGAAAGAGGCCCAAACGTTTAGTCGCTTGATCTAGCAAAACAGAAACCGCCTTCTCCGTTCGGCAAAACGGCCGTTTGGGAAGGCGGTTTTGCTTTTCCTCGCTCCACAAGTTGCCCCCATTAGTAATCGTGATATAGTCAAATTAGAACACTGTTCTAATTTGAGTTTTACTTGGATTGAGCTTATGAGTCGAAGAAATCGAAGAGCCGAAATTATAAAGGCCGCCCGCGCCCTGTTTGTTGCTAAAGGGTACGAAAACACATCGGTCCGCAATATTCTTGAGAAGGCGGATGCAACAACGGGGACGTTTTATCATCAGTTTGAGTCGAAGCAAGCCCTCTTAGTGGCCGTGATCGATGATATTGGGGCTGAAATGGAGCAGATTGTAGCCCCCGTTATGATGGCGCAATCGATATCGGCAATCGAGCGTTACCAGCGATTGGTACAGGCAGATAACGCTTATCGTCAAGCGGAACATGGGGTTATTTATCAAGTTTGGAAGGCGCTAGAAAGTGATGAGAATTGGCGTTTAGTCAATCGTCTTCGCCAGAAAGGAAACCTCATCTATATTCCCGCGCTAACCCAAATTATTCAGCAGGGAAACGAGGAAGGGGTTTTTGACGTGGTGCACGTGTCAGAAACGGCCGAATTGTTGCTGCACAACTGCCGGTTTGCACAAACGGCTTTTCTTCACATTTGGCACAACATCGACCAATATGACGATCCCGTTGCATCGGCCACACAAAAAATGTCCGTCACGCAAACTGTCGTTGATCAATTAGTTGGCGCATCGCTTGGAGCGCTCCTCTTGCTAGATAAACAGGCCGTTCTCAGAATATTAACCTCCCTTACTTCGG
>JBCCFD010000331.1:0-9416 GCA_039029915.1 Chloroflexota bacterium | reverse complement strand
TTATCGCTCGACGGTACGCTGTTTGATTCACGCCGCATCGAAGTGCCATCGAACAGTCGCCTTAATTTGACGTGGGATTTGCCCGAAGAAACGGCCGTTGTTGAAGGCCGGTTGTCTGAAAACGAAGGCGATCTTTTGGCGCTCGATGATATCGCTTGGACCGTGCACCAAAAAGGGGTGGACAATCGGGCCCTCGTTGTCACAGAAGGCAATCTATTTTTGGAGCAGGTGTTTGGGGTGTTGCCCAATATTGATGCGTTTAAAGTGCCGCCGGGCAGTGAACTCATTTCTGAACCGTATGATTTGATGATTTTTGATGGCGTTCCGCTACCTGACCCTATTCCACAGACGGATATGCTTATCATTAACCCTCAGCCTGGGTCTGAGTCACTGTTTGTCCCCACGGCGATATTCTCTGACACAACGACTGTTCGCATTGCAGATGATCCTATTTTGCAGTTCGTTGAATGGAGCGGTGTGAATGTGCGGCAGGCGCAGGGGGTCAGTGCCCCGTGGGCAGAGGCGTTAGTCAGTGCGCAAGGCGGCCCCCTTATTCTAGCCGGAGAGCAAAATAATCAGCGTATTGCCATCTTAACGTTTGATTTGAATCAGTCAGATTTGCCGCTGCAAATTGCTTTTCCAATTTTAATGGCTAATATTACAGATTGGTTGAATCCGGGAACGGCTGTTGATGGCCGGGACGGTTTTAAAACTGGAGAGTCAGTACCGATTGCCCCTAGCGCGGATACCACGGCTATTTCTATACTCAAGCCGGATGGCAATCAATGGTTTGCAGAAATCAACGCGGAGTCTCTCCTGTTTAGTGAAACAACAGAGCCCGGTATTTACCAGCTTACGTTAAGAAATGCACTTGGTGATAATCCTGCTGGACCGTTTGCAGTTAACCTTTTTTCAACTGCTGAATCGTCCATTCAACCGATTGGCACCATTCAAGTGGGGCAAACGACGGTAGAAACGGCCGTTGCTGAAGATGTTGGTCAAAGAGAATTTTGGCCGTGGCTTGTGGCAATTGCCTTTATCATATTGGCTGTAGAATGGTGGGTACACCATCGCGGCACCCGACTACCAAAGTTTCGTCGTTCACAAAGCAACGTTTAAATGAATTCGACAGAGGATGTGGCTACGCCACAACAAAACAGAAACAATTGGGGAATCATTCTCCCTATCGTCATCATCGGTGTGGTGGCGATATTTGCGTTTCTATTTTTTAGAGGCCTTGGCAATAATAATCGCCTTATAAAACCCTTTGTGCCAACTCAAACACCAAGCGCTTTGCTCGTTGAATATGCCCCAATTGCCCTTGAGTTTGCTGATTTAGGGGAAGACCCCCTGCAGTTCAGTGGACAAAGAGTGCAAATTACCGGTCGATTTTCCCAAATTGAACTTCCCGATTGCCGCCCTTATTCCGGTCCACAAATAGAGTGGGGGCTGATTCATGATGCATTGCAAATGAATGCGATTGGGTATGAATCAATTGTTCGTTCGATTCCAGCTAATACCGAAATGACGGTTGAAGGGGTTTGGACCTTCTATGATGGGGGCGTTGGCTGTGGCAAAGAATCGGTGGTGCAAAATGGCATCTGGTACCTTAAAGTGGAGCATATTTTGAGCCCAAACCCAATCGTAGCCGTTGATTCTAGATTCCAAACACGTTCAAATGTTGAGGGGTCTGTTGATTCTGATCAAGCGACACCTTCGGTAGAATCGACGCCCATCGATGATGGGGCCCCTGTGGAGACGGTGGCGCCTACGGTTCCAGCGAATGAGGAAAGTGCCACGCCAACAACGACGCCCACCCCAGCTTTAAACTCGACACCTACTGCAATACCCGCCACGACAGCGCCAAACGCCACGGCGACGGCAACCGCAACACCCAATTCGGAGCCAACTGAAGAGGCAACCTCTGCGCCTGATAGCACAGAAACGCCCGTTCCAACCGCGACGGCCACGGCCGATTCTCAAGCAACAAGTACACCACCTCCGACTGCCACAGTCGGTTCGCCCGGGAACCCACCTGCCCCAACAGCTACACCGGGTGATGGATACCCACCCCCAGGTGGTGGCGGCTACCCATAACGAATATGCCGTGAAATGCGGCTATCGCGTCCTGTGGCTCACTTCAAAATTTGATCATCTCAGGAGAAGAAGATGCTTTCATTTATCACGTCTGTTCGCGAGCCAGAACAACTGGCGCAACCCGCGTACTGGTTTGTTTTTTCAGGAACACATTTGCTAGTTATCCATGATGAAGAGAATCTTAAAATTCCTCGATTGATGAATTTGAACAGCATGCCGTTTATTAAGGCGGCACAATTGCGAACAATGCAACTAGGCTATGTCGAAAGTGACCCACCGTTGTATTGTTATGCGGTTGAAGTGCCTAGAGATACGGCCGTTCTTGAAAACATGGAATTTCTCAACCTGCGCCAGCTGTATCGACGGGTAACGGACGATGAGCTGACGCTGGCCGGCCGGGCCCTACAGATGATTGATTGGGATCGCACGCATCAGTTTTGCAGTCGATGTGGCTCAGCTACCCAATCCAAGGAATATGAGCACGTTAAGCTCTGCCCGAGCTGTGGGTTTACGATGTACCCTAGATTAGCCCCGGCCATTATTGTGCGCGTGCAGCGAGAGACAGAAAACGGCCGTGAAATCTTGCTAGCTCGCGGCCCGAATTATCCCCCCGGCTGGTATAGTGTTTTGGCTGGTTTTGTTGAACCCGGTGAAAATCTAGAGACATGCGTTGCCCGGGAGATTTTTGAAGAGGTTGGTATTCGCGTTAAAAACATCCGTTACTTTGGCAGTCAGCCGTGGCCTTTCCCCCATTCGCTTATGCTTGGCTTTACGGCCGATTATGAATCCGGTGAATTTGTGCTTCAAGAATCTGAAATCGAAGATGCCAAATGGTTTCGCAAAGAAAACATGCCGCGCATTCCGCCTAGAATGAGTATTTCTCGTCATCTGATTGATGACTTTTTGGAAAATAGCTAGCGGCGGCTGAACCTGTCGAAGCCAAAGCTGGGGAAGCATAAGCAACCTAGTAATGTAAATACAGGGGTGAAGCCTTTGACAAGCTCAGGCACCTTGTATTGGATTATTAACCAATAACCAATCCCCCAATAACCTAATTCCCCCGCTTACTCAAACAACCGCACCTTCAACGGCCGTTCCCCACTGACCGGCCAATGAAGCAGCTGCGGTTTTTTATTGGAGTCAAGATTTTTTGTCAGAAGCATGAAGTAAGTTAATTGTTCCACATCTCGTAACAGCCGATCTTCCTCACTAAAGATGGGGCCCCACGTGCCGGTGTTGATATACCACTGTTTGTAATCAGGGGCGGGTTGGCCCGACTCTGCATGTATTTGCTCAACCTTTGAGGCGTGATCGTGCCCGAAAATGAGATACGGTACGGCCGAAAACGTGTCCGGCTGATGGCTGTTTAGTACGGCGCAAATTTGCTTAGCCCCCCGCAGCAGGAAAGGCTCCGCGAAAAGAGAATCCAAAGAGTCTAAAAGATATGAGCTAAACACCTGCACCAAAAAACCACCAAGGAAGTTTGCTCCCATCCACAAGAAGCTGCTGGCAACGAGCAAGCGGAAGGCGTTCAAAAACAGGACGATAGACCCCACGCGAACTAATATCGCAAAAATCATCATGATTGTGGTTCTTCTGCCTCCACTAACCATCCAATCTCGAATCGATTTTTGGATGCTAAATAAATACCGTTCGAAATCATTTTCAGGCGATTGCCTATTTTCATTTGAGGCGTTGCGCATTTTCTTTTGAACTTGCCATATAGCCGCCAGATAGCCCGGAACCAAGGTGAATAAGAACTGGAATGTGGCGCTCGGGGCGTTTTGCAGCAGCCAAAAGGCGTAGCGCGACATCGGCTTCATATTGTCTGCAAACGGATGCACTGTTTCAATACCGTTAAAAAAGTAGCGCACAAACAGTGAGCCAAAGGGGAGTTCTAAGTACTCTTTGTCGCTGGGTAAGCGGGGGTCAGTAAAGTTGGGGAACCAGTTTGAAGGATCATACTGACAGCCGTGTTCGGCGTAAAAGAGGCCTTCTTCGAGGTAATAGTTGGGAGGGAAAGAAACGGCCGTTGCGACTTCAGTAGACGAGATTGTTTCTGGTAGATCATCAAAAAGAGTCAGCGGCCAACTATCCCCAGCCAAAGCATTGGTCCGCCAATCAGCATAGGCGTTTGCCAAAATATAGTGCATGCACGTTTGCACCGCTGGCCAAAACAGCTCAACATCATGGTTCCCCTTCATCATCACAATCTGGTTACCGTTTGCCACAAACCAGCCTAACGCTTGAAAAAAAGAGGGATGGCCTTGGCTAATGTGTTTGAGCTTCCACACAATTTCAGGCTCAGAGGTACCAAGCCCATATTTTGATTTATTTTCTGTTAGATTCTGGTGTTTAGAAATTGGTCGACCGGCTGCATTCATCACATTTAGCACCAGCTGTTCATCTTCCATATCTGGCAAGGAAACAACTTGTAAAAAATCAAAAATATCCCCGTTAATTACAAGTTTCCACGGCGTTTGATAGGTTGAGGCTTGATTTGGGTCCCGGCTTAAATGAACGTGGTAGTTGATAAACTGGGCAAAGGCATCATCGTGAAAAAAGTCCTCATTCCTATGCGTTTTGCCCGTTTGCTGGCTGACTCCTTCGCTTAAATGTAGATCACTAACAAACAAATAGTTAAATTCGGCAGACATACGGTGGATTCCTCATTCTCTTTCCCAAAACAGTGCCAAATCATCGAAATGTCGGCGCAAAATCGTAAGATTTCACGCATGGGTTTAAAAGTAAACTTGATGGGCACATTCCGATGGTGAGTTTTTGTTGAACCTTTATAGGCTTATGCTTTTTTGGAAATTTTGCCCACGAGTATAGCATAGGAGAGGCATTGGCTGAAATGTTTGATTCCGCTAAAATGCTCCTTACTTTACTGCCATAAATTGAAGAGATGAAGCATTTTTATCACATGAATATCAGACAACCTCCCTCGTAATTTGTGATTTCTGTAAGTAGAAGAAACGATTGTGAAAAAGTATCAGAGTCAACGCTTTTCTTTCCCATCTACAAAATCCACTTACCAAACTATCTTGAGCCAATCACACAATTAAATTTAAATAGATGTGATTGAGCGATAAAAAAGGTGTAGAAACGTGAAAAACTTGTTAGTGACCGGCGGTGCCGGATTTATTGGGTCAAACTTTGTTCAATATATGCTTGAGCAATATTCAGATTATCACATTGTGGTATATGATAAATTAACCTATGCAGGTAATCTGGACAATTTGAAATCGGTAGAGGATAACGGCCGTTATCACTTCGTGCAGGGGGACATTTGCGACGCAACGGCCGTTGAGAAAGCAGTGCAAGAGTATGAAATCGATACCATCGTCAATTTTGCTGCTGAAACTCACGTCGATCGGTCCATCATGAACCCCGATGCCTTCATCCAAACCAGCGTTTACGGCACCTACGTTTTGTTAGAGGTCGCCCGCAAATTTAACCTCGAGCGCTATCATCAAATTTCAACCGACGAGGTTTATGGACATATTCCTCACGGACAATCAAGCCGCGAAGGGGATAAACTTGACCCCCGTAGCCCTTATTCAGCCAGTAAGGCGAGCGCCGACCTCCTGGTAAACAGCTACTTTGTAACCTACAACATGCCCACAACAATTACGCGCGGTTCTAATAATATTGGGCCGTTCCAATATCCTGAAAAAGTAGTGCCTCTCTTCTCAACCAACGCCCTTGATGAGCAACCTCTCCCCGTTTATGGAGACGGTCGTCAAATGCGGGAGTATCAATATGTCGTTGATCACTGCGAGGCAATTGATGTTGTGTTGCACAAAGGTGAAATGGGTGAAATCTACAACGTGGGCACTGGCGAAGAGATGGAAAATATTGAAATGATCCAAATCTTGCTTGAAACATTAGATCGCCCTCAATCTTTAATCCGTCACGTGGCAGACCGTCCAGGGCATGACCGTCGCTATAGCCTTCATTTAGATAAGATTGGTGCACTCGGTTGGGAACCACGCCACACTGGCCAAGAAGCCGTTCGCAAAACGGCAGAGTGGTATCGTGACAACGAGTGGTGGTGGCGCAAAATTAAAGAGGGTGATTTTAAAGAGTATTACAAAGCCCAGTATGGTGAAAGATTAGCTGAGACGAGCTAGGCGCAAGCAAAGTTAGACATTGTCTAAACTACCATTTTGTCCAGCATCACCTCATGGGAAGCGAAACAGTAGCTCGCTCTTGAGGATTGATGAAAATTTAAACCGCCTGACTTCTTGAGCAGCCCGCAAAAAAATGAGGTAATCAGTTTTATCGCTGATTACCTCAATAACCCCAACGAAGCGATTTCGCAACCACCGCGAAATTCTTCTTGCAACTTCACCACTCGTTCAGCCTAATGAGATTTCATAAAAGTTGTTTATGATCACTCATAAACAGCAAAACCAGTGATACGATCACAAATACATACTACATGACATTTTTTATGATTTGCATGGAAGCGATTCCGAGAATTCGGAACGCGTAAAAATCAATGTATAATGCATTTGGAACAAACGAACGATAAGGGTTTGTAAATCACAAAAGACGGCAATATACGGCCGTTAACACACATGATTTACCCGGTAATTGACAGAAATTAAAACCGCACCTCCTTATAAAATCATTGTCAATTACACAACGCCGATGATCTCATGACATCTGAAAACTTATTTAAGCAGTACTTAACAGAGGCGATTTATCGAATTAAAGCGCTTGAAGATAAATCCATTAAAGAAATCCAGCACGAATTGGGTGAATCAATCGGCAAAAAAGGGTCTTTAATTGAACATTGGCGTAAAGGGAACTTGCCACATTCTGTTGAAGATTTAGAAACGATCGCCGCAGTTATTCACCAGAAAACGAACCGAAGCCGTGAATGGATGACTGATTTTTTGCTAGCAGGCAATCATCTTGCGCCGCGCTCCTTTTTAAACAATCTGTACACCCCTTCATTTAGTGAAATTTTGAGCCTACCCACAGAAAAATTGCCGAAAATGGCGGCTTTACCGACTGGCTCAATCATGACCCTTGCTCCTAATCAACTGTTTGTGGGCCGTTCACAAACAGTCCTAGATATCGCCAATCATTTTACGGATCACGAAGCCCCTCTTTCTCACCAGCATCAAATCGTGACTTTGTGCGGTCTTGGGGGAATCGGCAAAACTCAGCTTGCCAGCGAATTTGTTCACCGATACGGTCAATATTTTGCTGGTGGTGTTTTTTGGATCAACTTTGAAGAACCAGAGTCGATTGCTCAGCAAGTTGCAAAATGCGGTGGACCGGGTGCATTAAATTTAGCGCCCAATTTTTTCGCGCTCTCCTTAGAAAGTCAGCTCCAAATGGTGCGCTCATCATGGCAAAAAACAACGCCAAGATTGATCATATTTGATAACTGCGAAGAGCAAGAGCTGCTTGAAGAGTGGCGGCCTGCCTCGGGTGGCTGTCGAATATTGATGACGAGTCGGCGCTCCGAATGGGACACGGCTTTGAATGTCAAGCTGATTCCAATGCCGGTGCTGTACCGGCATGAGAGTGTTGCTTTGTTGAGTCGTCTTTTGGAGCTTGAACAACCTTCGAATCATCCTGTTTTGGATCAGATTGCGCATGAAATTGGGGATTTACCGTTGGCATTACACATGGCTGGGCGCTACCTGAAAAGATACCAGCGGACAATTTCACCCGAAATGTATTTAGAGTGGCTCAAAAAAGAGCCTTCTATCCAGCATGATTCGATGTCGCTGGGCGGGCTTTCACCAACGCGGCATGTGCAAAATATAAGGCGGACTTTTGCGTTAAGCTACGATCAACTTGATTCAAAGCTCGAGGAGGATCAATACGCACAGACCGTTTTAATCCGCGCGGCACAGTTTGCACCCGGTGAACCCATTTGGGTTGAGCTATTAGCAAAGACTATCAATGCTGATGAAGATGAGCAGTCCCACCTATTAAAAATTGATCGCGGATTTTCACGACTGTTAGAATTAGGGTTAGTGGAGGTTGATCAGCAAAGCATGCTCAGAATGCATCGGCTGGTGGCGCAGTTTGTACGAGAATTGAATCCAAAGGAAGTTGAAAGAACAAAAACGATTATTCAGTCGGTGGTGCTAGCTGAAGCATCCCGAGTGAATGCAGAGGGGTTACCTTTGCCTTTGCTTGACTGGCATGTTCACTTACGCTCAATTGTCGATTTGCATGAGATGTCTCATGATGTACATCATATTCGATTGTGTAATGAGATTGGTGAGCATTTTAAACAAGTAGAAGATTTCCGAGGGGCAATCCCCTATTTTAAGCAGGCGGTCATGATGTCTGACGCGTTAAATGAGCCGCTTTCACTTGAGAAAGCGAAGAGCTACCATAATTATGGATTTGTTTTACGCGAAATGACCCAGATGGATAGAGCTTATAGCTACCTTAGTGATGCCTTGAATGCACGACTAATTATTTGTAAGAAGGTCCATCCAGCCACGGCCGAATCTTATAATGAACTCGGCCGCTGGTATTTGAGGAAGGGGCGTTTGTCAGAAGCAGAGGGTCATTTTAGAGATGCCTTAGCAATTGCGGAAAAGATTTTGCCTGAAAAGCATGCTTTAAAAGCTGATTTTATGAATAATTTGGGCATGTGTTTGGCGATTCAGAAGAAAGCCAATGAGGGATTTGGTTTTATTCAAAGCGCATTTGACATGCGAAAAGCACTTTTTGGTGTTAATCATCCTAGAACGGTTTTGAGCTTTAACAATATGGGGTATGTTTTGCGAGATTTAGAGAAATATGAGGTGTCTAAATCTTATTATGAAGAAGCGCTGGATATTAATTTGACGATTTTTGGTGAGATTCACCCAAAAACGGCCGTTTCCCTGATTAACTTAGGGGATGTTAAAATCAAGCTGAAAGCACACGAAGAGGCAAAAGTTGATCTTAATCGCGCCCAAGACATTTACGTCGTGATGCAAGATGGCAAACATCTCAACGTGGCCAATATCAATTTTAATCTCGGCGTTATAGCTGAGGATGAAAGCAATCTGGACGAGGCAATGACGTTCTTTGGTCAGGCACTTCATATTCGACAGAGCAAGCTTGGGCATGCTCACCCGCAAACGGTTCGCACAAAAAAGCGATTACAGCAGGTGATCAAAAAAAGGGCCTCATAAAGAGACCCTTTTGCTAACAAAATGTAGTTGAAGCATTAGCCGCCGTGAACGCCGGTGACCCCACCTTTTAAGATGGTTTCAATTTGATAAGGCAGCAAACTCCCTTTGCCATCATATTTCAAGCGTGTCAACCCATTGATGATTTCACCAACT
>JBCCFD010000330.1:0-9428 GCA_039029915.1 Chloroflexota bacterium | reverse complement strand
AGAATGGTGGCCCGGCAACTGGATAGAGTCAAAGGGGTGATTGGGCCTTGGGGACATCATTTTCCACATCGCGCCATGCCAGAACCAGCCATTAATTGGTTGCATCACTGCACGCGCTGGTTTGATCGATGGCTTAAGGGTATTGAGAATGATGTGATGTCTGATCCGCCGCTGCGCCTGTTTGTGACAGAGCCTTTTGTGGCAAACGGCCGTTCTGAGGGCAGTCGTGAAGGCCGCTGGATTGGCATTGAGCCGCAGGTGCTTGAAAAGGCACCGGAGATGGTGCTGGGGTTGGGTGAAAACGGCCGTTTGGGGGCCAATTGGTCTGATGGCCAAATTGAAATTAACAGCCCTGCTTCGCTGGGTATGGCAGGCGGTGAGTTTATGCCGATGGGTTGGGGGATCGATTTGCCGAGCGAGCAGCGGCTGGATGATGCCCTGAGCGTTTGTTTTGAGACAGAGCCATTAGAGGAAGCAATTGAAGTGATCGGGAAGCCCCGGTTGCAGTTGACGCTCAAAAGTACAAAGCCATCAGGGTTCCTTGTGGCTCGCCTGTGTGATGTTGCACCAAATGGCGCTTCAACAAGAATTGCGATTGGCGCTTACGAATTGTCAACCCGAGCAGGAACACAACCGCATTCACCTTTGTCAGAGGATGGCAAGATTCAAATTGAAATTGAGCTAGGCGGGATCGCCCATCGTTTTGAAAAAGGACAGCGAATGCGGATAGCGCTCTCTAATGCATATTGGCCGATGATGTGGCCATCCAATCAAGAAGATGTGATCACTTTATTTACCAACGGAGCCACTCTTTCGTTGCCAACACCAACGGAATTTCATAGCTATTCAGGGTTCCAACAGGGAGATGGGTGTGAGCCGCTCTCTAAAACAGCGATATCATCTCCCGTTTTTGAAAGAGAACTGATACGAGACATGCCTTCAGGCCAAGCTGCCTACCGAATTACGGACGCCGCGCCACGTGTGCAGTTTGATGATCATAAAATTGAGACGTGGAACGCCACGACGCGCGTTTATCGCATTAATGAACATCAACCTACTTCAGCAGAAATGACCATTCAGCGGGATATTGAGGTCAGTCGAGGAAAATGGGATGTTAAAACGCGAATCGAAGCCACAATTGAGAGCGATTCAAACTATTATTATTCCGATGTTACGCTGACAGCGCAGTTGAATGGTGAGGCTATTGTGAAGCGCACCTTTGAAAATAAGAGCCCGCGATTTCCAAATAGCACAGAATAACTCATTCCAAAACAAACTTGTTCTTTTTGAAGATAAGGCCTAAATAGCTTTGGGATCAATATGCTTGATCTTAAATCCTTATGAATTTTTTGAAGTTTACTATAATCAAAAATGGATTGATGAATTTTTGATGCCAATGATCTTTTTTTCGATTGCCAAAAGATTTCCAAAAAGGATTTGTGATGAAGCGTTTATTTTTTTTGAGCTTATTTTTGTTCTTGTTTGTTGCCTGCGGTGGTTCTGAGTCTGCTATAGAGTCGGCTCCGCCTGAAGTTGAACCCAGCGAAGAAACGGCCGTAATACCCACTGAAGGGGCACAAGAAGAAGAGGAAACGGCCGTAACACCCACTGAAGAGGCACAAGAGGAAGCAGAGCCATCTGTTGAAAACGAAGAAAATGACAGCACATCTGGAACGGGTAGCATCAGCGATGCAGTTATTGACACAAGCATTGAAAGTGCCGACTCTGTTCAGCAAAGCCCCGAAGCCCTCTTGTCTGATGGTCGGGTTGCGGTTGGTGATGCTGATGGGGATGAAGCAGAATCGGCAATGGCTGTGTCACTCATTACCAGTGTTATTGAGGTATCAGACTTCCTCGCTTCAAATCCCACATGGCGAGCAAGTGCCTTTCGTCAAGATGGTTACTACTCGCTCGTTATTCGAGGGGAAGGGAGTGATGAACTGCTTGGCTGGGGAACCGTTAACATCGATGAGCAAACAGTTCTAAGCTACTTCGTCGCTCGAATGTTAACCCCTGAAGAGTTCCAAGAAGGAAGCTCAATTATTGAGGCGTATGTATTTGGAGAAGAAATTGTTGCCACAGCGTTAGGCGACTTTTCTGCTTGGGAGTACGAGACAAAGTACCGTCACATGGAAGGGATTTGGGAAATTCACTTACAACAAGGGGATGCAAAGGTTGTGATTCCCGTTGATAGCTGGGAAGAGCGCTATTTTATTGATGAAATTTATAACATTGTGACAGAGGACACGGCCGATTCTGACCAGCAGTCCGCCATTGCCATTGCCCGATCTGGTCCAGGTGTCGAAGAGATTCTTTCGAGGTGGGATAATTGGCAAATTTATGTTGCCCAGCGAGAAGGAAGTGAATATGCAGTCTCCTTTACAGCACCTGAGCGCGAACTATTTTATGCACGAGTTGATATAGATAGTGGCGAGATTATTAATTCCGCACCAGGGTATCGTTAGGTTTTATAGACAAGTAGGAAACATACCGCAAAGATTGCCAAGCGCGCTAAGAAATTAAGAATATGAAGCCTCTTCTTCGCGCTCCTTGTAGTCTTTGCGGTTAATATCGTTTTTTGCATTTCGCATTACCAGCCAATTTATTGATAGATACGTTGTAAAGTTTACATAATAAAAAGCGTGAGGATGCCTTTACGAAAGGTGGTCATCTTGAACTTGACAAAATAGCTGGCAATTTGTTATTGTCATACCAGTTTTGTTTACTAGTCAACAAAATAAGAAAGAGTTTATGTCTCAAAAAGACAAAAATATTGCTCTCCTTCACCAAATTTTCCATAAAATTTTTGTCTTGCTTGATGACGGCGATAGGCGCGCCTTGAAACAAGCAAACACCACACCCAGTCAATTCAACCTATTGCGCACCTTAAATGAAGGTGACACACAAGGCCTAACCATTACCGACATTTCAAACAGACTTCTGTGTACCCGAGGCAATGCTACCCGCATGGTGCAACGCTTGGAAAAGCAGAAGATGGTAGAAATTGGTAATGATCCAACGGACCAGCGCTTGGTTCGGGTTCGCTTATCACAACAGGGAACACAACGACTCCTTATAGCAGAAAAAGAATTACTAAATTCAATCACAGTCCGCTTTGCGTCGTTGGAAGATGAATCCCACCAGCAGCTTTTGACCCTTCTAAATCAAGTTGCTGTGGATTTAGAACAAGAACTGAGTGAATAGACAACCATTGGATTTTTAGCTTTGTGAATGGAAGAGATGATTCTGCCAAGAATCTTATCCAGCTTTTTCATTTACCCGACTACAAAAGGAAAGGTTGAAACATGTTCAAAAAAACGGGAGATTTATTGTTGGGAAGGCCGTTTCTCAAGATTTCCTCGATTTTATTATTTTTATTTATTGCGCTATTTTGGCAAACTGCATCTCTCTCAGCAGTGGCCGCTTGGGTAAGCCATGAAGGCAATATCGCCCCTTCAGCACCGACGAGCAGTGATGCAGTTGATTTTTGGGTGCAGGTAGGCTACCAAGGCTGGGTGACAGATGTGCGTCTGTATTACACAACAGATGGCAGTGAGCCGAGCATCAACAATAGCACGCATGCCCCGCTAGGGACGACCCAAATGGCCACAATGAACTGGAGCCATAACGAAGGCAATACGCTTTGGTACAAAGCGACGGTGGGGCCGTGGAGTCACAATACGGTCGTACGTTACAAAATTGGGGCGTGGCATTCCGGTGGCGGAGATACTAAATATGCGGACAGCACTGATAGCTGGCCAGTGACCAACCCAGACGATGCCCGTATTTTCGGGTTCCGCGTGGGGGAAAATCAACTGCCGTCGTGGACGAATACGGCCGTTATTTACAACGTCTTCGTCGATCGCTTTTGGGATGGCGACACCGCCAACAATGATTACTGTGCTGAAGCCACCAACGGCTATTGTGACCACAACCATGTAGTTAGTGGAGCCTTACCAGCCAATCCGCAGGATGACTACCGCTACACTTATAACGGTGGTGACCTTGATGGCGTTATCGACCGCCTCGACTATCTGGCAGATTTAGGCATTAATGTGCTTTGGCTTTCCCCCGTTTTTGACAATCCCAACTTTTACACTGACACTGACTACAACACAAATGGGGACATTTACTTTACCTATCACGGTTATCATCCGAGCGATCCAGAATCGGTTGAAGAAGTGTTTGGGACCCAACAAGATTTAGAGGATTTGGTTGACATTGCCGACACTAAAGGAATTCGGGTCATTTTAGACTTTGTTCCAAATCATACCTCTAGCCAGCACGGCTATTTTTCTTCGGCCAGTACCAACTGTTCTGGGACTTATTTAGATTGGTACACGTTCAGCAACTGTAATTCAGCCGCTGATCCCACCTTTAGCCTGACGTTTCCAAGCGGTTTTAATACTAGCTCCGCCAACTACACCGTTTACGGCTCCAATGACACTAACAAGAGCTTCTTTGGCGTTTTAGAACTGCCGCAGGTCAACAACGACAACACCGCGGCCCGAAATTGGGTCATCAACGATCGGGCTGTATCTTGGATCAACACGTTGGGTCACGCGGGCTACCGTTTGGATTATGCGCCAGGCCCTAGCACCGACTTTTGGCGTGAATTTAATGATTCAGTCGGCACCAACGAGACGTTTACTATTGCGGAAATTTGGCTGAACAATGGGCCTGAGATGATTCGGCGTCAAATCGGCCGTGTTGATTCGGCGATGGATTTTGAAGCCAATGCGGGAATGGTCGGCTTCTTTACCAATGGGGATTCGGTTGACGCACTAGACGCGACCTTACAAGATCGCGCCTCGTTCTACTATCAAGATGGCATTACGGCCAGTGAATTTGTGCGCGGCTGTTTTATCGATAACCATGATATGGATCGCTTTGCCCACCGAGTTAATTATGATGTGAACCAGATGAAGCTGGGTGCTTTGCTCATGTTCACCCAGCCGTGCGTGCCAGTGATGTATTACGGCAACGAAATTGGGCTTGGGCAAGAGTTTGGCATTTATCACTTTGGCGGTGGCCGTCCAGAATATGCCCGCGAGCGGATGGCTTGGGGCTTTTATGACAGCAGTGCTCCCGCTGAGTGGCAAGGGGCTGCAAATGCCACCCTGTGGAATTACTATCAAGATTTGATTGATGTGCGTACCAACACCACCGCCCTGCAATCATTTGACCCGGCTGAATTTGTAACAGTGTATCGTCACAATGGGGACCGCACCTATGCGTATTTGCGCGGTGGTGGCGCTGATTCTGTTTTGGTGGCGCTGAATGAAAGTGGCAGTAACAAAACATTAACTGTGCCTAATATTGGCACACTTCCCTATGCCAATGGCACGCAACTCACAGATCTTTTAGGCAGCGGCATAAGCTGTACTGTAACTTCAGGGCAATGCTCCGTCAGCTTAAACACCACTACCCCGGGCGTTATTTTAGCGCCGGCCACCTCTAGCAATGTCACCGTTGACTTTACGGTGAATGGGTATGTTACTGGCTGGGGGCAAGAAATGTATGTGGTGGGGAATGTGCCTGAACTAGGCAATTGGAACCCCGCCAATGCAGTGAAGCTTAACTGGGTTGACAGCGACACGTGGAGCGGTCCAGTCACCTTTACCAGCAGCACCGGTCAGCCGATTGAGTTTAAGTTTATTGTTCGGCAAGGGGGCAGTACTATCTGGGAAGGGGGGAGCAATCGGAGCTACACGGTGCCGAGTAGCGGCACGGGTAGTTATTCGGGCAACTGGCAGTAAATTTTAAAGCATAGATGAACAAACGGCCGTTTCGCCTGGTGTGAAACGGCCGTTTTTCCGTGCTACAATTTCCTCATGAAGATCATCCCCAAACCCAATCCTGATGAATATGTGCCGTACACCATCATGTACATTGGTTTGCTCCCAGATGACGGCCGTATCTTGCATCATTTGCAAAGAAATCTTGAAGAAACGATTCAATTTATTCGTACCCTGCCGGAAGAAAAACTTGACGTGCCTCATGCTCAAGGCGAGTGGACGATTAAAGAGATACTGGTTCACATCATAGATGATGAACGGATCTACTGTTATCGTGCTTTACGATATGCTCGGAACGATAGCACCGAGCTGCCGGGGTTTGAGCAAGACGAGTATGTCCCGTATTCTCAGGCAAATCAGCGGGACGTTGAGGACATCTTAGATGAACTAAAAGCGGTTCGTCAGGCAACGATCGCCTTTTTTAGGAGCGTGGGTCACGAAGCCATGGCGCGAAAAGGGGTTGGCAGTGGCAACATCATGAGTGTCCGAGCCGCCGCTTATCACATTGCAGGTCATGAACTGCACCATATTCAAAGTATTAAGGAAAATTACTTTCCAGAGATGGGGTAGCATTATGGCCACCTTGGTCGTAACGCGTTAAACAAACTTGGAGAAGCGTGAGACATGCGAATCGCAGCGATTTATGACATTCACGGAAATTTACCCGCCTTAGAAGCCGTAATTAAAGAAATAGGTGATGCCCATGTTGACCATATCGTGGTCGGCGGAGATGTGGTTGCGGGACCAATGCCAGTAGAGTGCGTTGATCTGCTCCACTCGAAAAGTCACGAGATACCAATCTCTTTTGTTCACGGCAATGCGGAGTCTGAACTGCTGCGCGTTGTGTCTGGTCAAGCGGCTGCAGGGTTATCTCCACGGGCTGATGAGGAGGCTGAATGGCTAGCGACGACTTTGCGGCCAGATCAAATCGAATTTCTCAAAGGTTGGCTACCTACTGTCACGTTGAACCTCGATTCTAATACGGCCGTTCTCTTTTGCCATGCGACACCCCAGAATGATACGGCCGTGTTTACGATTCAAACGCCGGCCGCAAAAGTCCGTTCCCTTTTAGGTAACGTTGCGGCAAATATTGTGGTTTGTGGACACACGCATATGCAATTTGATAGACAGTTGGGTGGGATTAGGATTGTTAATGCGGGGAGCGTTGGGATGCCCTTTGGACAGACTGGGGCATTTTGGCTCATGCTCGATACGCAAAAAGTTGACATGCAGCACACTGTGTACGATCTACAATTGGCCGCCAATCGAATAAACCAATCAGGTTATCCCCAAGCTGGTGAGTTTGTCATGAGAAATGTACTTTCGGCTCCCGTTAAGGCTGATGCGATGGCCATGTTAACCCAGCTAGAATCGCTTCAGCAGGCGCAACAGTAATCGCCTAAAAAGCTGGCCCGTTGAATTTGGTCCAAGTGAAACAAGGTTCCTGCTTTGAATAAAAGATGGCCACATACTTCATTTCGCTTATTCCCGTAAACTTATAGAATAGTTGAATGATTAAAACGAAATATTTAGAGCTTGCAACGATGATCAGTGGCGTTGCCGTCATTATTCTTTCACTCATCATTTTATCGATATTACCCGCGTCGGCAGAATTAGCAGAAGGATTTTTTACGCCCATCATTGCATTTGAATTTGCCCAGTTCGAGAGCGATTTAGGTTTTCTTTCGGGTGATGATCAGGATAGCGTGGCTAATCGTCAGAAAATGGATGAGGCGCATCAATGGGATATGATTTTCCCCGTGGCGTATGGTTTTTTTCTTGCATTCATTCTGCTGGGGCAGGTGTCAGATGGTTATCAGATTGCTTGGCTTGGCGTTCCCTTTGCGCTTTTAGCTATTCCTTTTGATATTTTAGAAAATTTGGCCCTGATCGATATAACAACCGCCTTGAATCAAAATTTGTTTTCAACAGAACTCCTCAACAGCCTTTATCTCCGAACGTGGCTAAAATGGGGCTCGATAGCGCTTGCCATCTTCACAATAGCAATCGTGGCGATTCAAAAGAAAGAATATTTGTCTGGTGCAGTGGGGATAGCCGTTGCTCTCTTAGCCGGTATTGGATTTCTGTCCGGTTCTGTCCCCATCTTTGTGGAGCTGATGTCGCTATCAGTTTCGATTTTCTTTATTTTGTTTATCGTTAAGACGAGCGTTCAATTTTGGAAATCACGTTAACTGAAATCAATCTTTAAACTGCTTGTCTAAATCGTCTAAAAGCTGTGCCGCTTCAATTAATTTGTCTAGCGGATTGGTTTCACCAGTAAAATAACGATAGTCGGCTGGCATAATGTCAAGCAAGGTGACCAGATCGTTGTATTTTTCAGTAAGGCTTTTGACTGACACCTGATAAATTTTAGCAAGCTCACTTTTTTTTATTTCAATTGAATTTACTTTGACGATGGAATAGGTCAGGGCTGCCGCCCAAATACCTGGTTTGGGTGTGCGCAACGGTCGTCTACCGTACGAAATCCGGTACTCCAACCAAAGCTGAATCGCTTTACCCACCTGCTGCATTGGAAACTCCATCGCCTGCATCGATTCGATTAAGAGAGATTCAACGGGGTCAAGCCCGGTCGAAAAGAGCATTTCATAACGCTCAGCAATGTCGCTTTCCGTTTCAACCCTCAGGTAGTGACCTAAGCTTGTCATGACCTCATCATAGCTGCCATTTCGGGCGTATGCTTTAACTAAATTGAGGTGATAGTCGGGATTGTTGGGATCATTTTTGACCGCTTTTTTGAAAGATTTTATGGCTCCTTCCAAATCCCAAGCTGAAAATGCGGCTAAGCCAGCATGATTAAATTTGATTCCACTTTTTTTGCGTTCTTCAGTTTTTGACATCAGTTAATCTCTTGAAAGCTGTCGAATAATGTTGAGATATTGGTTCGATTGATTGAATAGGTTGTGCGTGAGGCGCAAAGCGCGACGAGATAGGCATATTGATTGTCACTTGGTGCATAGCGCAGTTCGCAAATGTAGTCTACTGTTCGGTCACCATTGTCTGTGATTAGGTGGAGCTGAGGAATATGCCACGGTCTATCAATAATGGTGATGGTTTTAATTAGCGGATTGTTTTCGGCCGTGAAGTCAGCTAGGTCATTGACATTAATGCCGTTTAGTCGCTCTGACTGAAAAACCATAACGGCTATCTTAGGCACATTATCATCTTTCTCGTCGCTATAAGCAACTGTTTGAACGGTCAGATTTTCATCCGCATCTGAAAATTGGGTCAATACGTTGAAGACGGCCGTATTGATCGGCTCGTTGGCTTCTATAATGTTTGACTCAGTGCGCCAGTTTCTGGGAACGTTGAGCGAGAAGTTAAGGTCACTGTTAGAAACGGCCGTCCAGCCCGGCTGGATTCTTGTTGTTGAATTGACAACCAAAACAGGAGCCTCATTGATTTGACGCGTCAATATCCAAACAAAAACGAGCAGCGTCATCGTGACAATAAAGTATGGTAATAAGCGTTGATGAGTTGAAATCATTCGATTAGAAACCAATTTTTACACATAATCGGTACACAAGTCCTATTGAGAATAGGACCCCTACCCTTTACACTTATTTTATCAGATAAAGCTTATAGAGAAACGACAGAGAAATTATTATTTTT
>JBCCFD010000329.1:0-9483 GCA_039029915.1 Chloroflexota bacterium | reverse complement strand
CAGCCCCTCGTGGAGGTTCGCACGCTCCCGCCGCGCCCGCCCCGGCGGGAGCGAGTCGAGGAGCGCCTCGAGCACCTGCGCGCCGCGCCCGAGCGCGAGCTCGACCTCGAGCACCCGGAACGGCCGGCCGAGGGTCTCGAGCTTCACGGCGTCCTTTGCGGTCGTGACGAGCCAGTGATAACCAAAAAGCATTTTGAGAAAGAAATGTTGAATTTTTGGTTTTCAACAGCTAAATTTCACATTTCCAAACCGTTTTATCTCAGGATTTTTTGTGAAATTTACATATTTGTGTGAGCGGCAAGAATTTAGTTGAAGTAGACTCCAATTCAATTTTTCCGTTTCCACGAAATCGGAGAAAAATTGAACCAGCCCCTAACCATTGATGCTGATTATGTGATTAGCACCCTACAAAAACTTGTCCAAATCAATTCTTCAAATCCGACTTTGTCAACCGACGGTGTTGGAGAAACTGAGATCGCCCACTACACGGCCGAATGCTTACGCGCGCTCAATATCCCCGTTGATCTGGTCGAAGTCGCACCAAATCGCTGGAATGTAGTTGGTAGACTGCAAGGGCGTGGAAACGGCCGTTCGCTCTTACTCAACGCCCATCTCGACACAGTAAGTGTTACGGGGATGACAGCTCCCTTCTCAGGGGAAATCCGTGATGGCAAGCTATACGGTCGGGGCGCGCAAGATATGAAGAGTGGCTTAGCGGCTCAATTGGGTGCCGCCAAGGCAATCATCGATGCGGGCATTGAGCTAAACGGCGATTTGCTCATTACGGCCGTAGCGGATGAAGAAGATAAAAGCATTGGTATGGACCACTTGGTGACCCAATATACCGCTGACGCCGCCATCGTGACCGAACCCACTAGCTTACAGCTATGCCGCGCCCATCGAGGCTTTATTTGGTATGATGTCGTGACAAAAGGGCGAGCTGCTCACGGGAGCCGCTATCAGGAAGGGATCGATGCCAATATGCGCATGGGGCGCTTTTTAGGCGAGCTGGAAAAGCTAGAGCAGGCTCTTCTCAAACGCCCCCCTCATCCGCTTGCTGGGCCGCCTTCCCTTCATGCCTCAAAGATTTCTGGCGGTACAGAAATCAGCGTTTATTCGGCTGAATGTGTTCTCCAAATTGAACGGCGTACCGCGCCAGGGGAGACCGAAGCAGAATGCACGGCAGAATTGCAAACGATCATTGACTATCTAAGCCAGGCCGACACCACGTTTAATGCAACAGTCAAACCATTTTTTGTAAGAGACCCATTTTCAATCGAAGAATCCGCCCACATTGTCAACACCGTTGAAAAAGCGGCCACCCAGCAGATGGGATATTCATCTGAGCACGGGGGCGTTTCATTTTGGACTGATGCTGCTATTTTGGCCGCCAAAGGGATTGATACCGTCATTATTGGCCCCACAGGAGCCGGTTTACACAGCGCCGAAGAGTGGGTTGAGATACAATCAGTGTTAGATTTAACACACATTTTGGCAAATACGGCCGTTGATTTTTGCGGCGCTAGCAGCAACCTCCATGTGGAGGAGTAAAAGTTTTAAATAATAAAACAACACCTTATGAGTTCACACCAAACGTCAAGAAAAGAGCTTCGCGCCAGCCTCATTCTGCCTATTGTTATCACGCTCGCCGTCTTATTTTTAGGCTGGCTTTTATTTTTAGTCGTGCCAGCCGGTCAGTTTAATAATGCCCTCATTATTTTGCTAGGTGGCGGTTTAATCGCTTTTCTAATCTACTGGACGCGGAATGCAAATTGGCAGCTTCGTCTTCTGGCGCTGCTCTTTGCCTTACCCGCCCTAGCTGGCATAACAACAGGTCTCATTCAAGGTCGCTCCCGGTTTATTGTAATCGGGGTGGCCATTACCTTCGTGCTTTTATTCATTCAGCGCATATTCCAGATGCCAACCTCTTACCTCATTGCCTCCAGAAACTTCCAGCGCGGTAATTATGAGCAAGCGTTAAAGTTAATTAATAAATCAATAGCTGCCCGCCCCGATTTTCCTGAATCGTATCAGCTAAGAGCCTCAATTCGAATGCTTTATAAGCAGTTTGCTAAAGCAGAACAGGATGCCAAGCACGCCATTGCTTTGCAGCCTGAAGCACACGGAAATTACAATACCTTGGGCCAAGTCTATCTAGCTGAAGCGAAGTATGACCAAGCGTTTAAGATGTTTAACAAAGCGGCGTCTCTTGATGAATCTGTGGCCATGAACCAATATCACAAGGGGCTGTCAGCTTACCGAATGAAAAATTATGAGCAAGCAGCAGAAGCCCTGTCAATGTCTACTAAAAAGACGCTGCCGCTAATTGAGTACGATTTGTTGGCTCACTTCTATTTGTATAAAACGCTCCTCAAATTAGGCCAGAAAACAACGGCTGAAACGGCCGTTTCCACCATGCAAAAGTTCGCTGAAGGAGTGCCATTCGTGGAAGAGATAGTCTCTCACAACCCTGAAAACCCACATATTAAGCAATTGGGCATCGATTTAGCGGAAATAAAAACCCTACTACCAGAACCAACTGAAGAATAAGGAGCTTTCCAAATGGGGCATCAAGATATTTTAGAAGATCTGGCCGGATGGCAAAGTGAGTTTGAAGCTGGCTGGTACAAAGAGTATCAAGACACCGGCGTGATGAATTGGAAAAAATATAAGCGTCCTACCAATCAAAACGCCCCCAGCGGAAAGGCAGTTAAGTTATCCAACAGCAAAGTTGGTTTAATCTCATCCGGGGGGTTTTATTTGCCAGACTCTCAACCACCGTTTGACGCTGAAAATGACCTTGGTGACTACACTCTGCGGAAGATTCCTTGGCACACCTCTTTTGACGATATTGCCATTGCTCACACGCACTATGACCATACGGCCGTTAATCAAGACTCAGAAATTTTATGGCCAGTAGGCCATTTAGCAGCATTTGTTGAAGAAGGCATTATTGGTAGTGTGGCCGAACATGCCTTCAGTTTTAGTGGGTACTTGCCAATGGCTCACCGAACGGTAAATGAACTGATTCCAGAAGTTGTGGCTACCGCCAAGACAGAAGGGCTCGATGCCGCTTTTCTTGTGCCCGCCTGACCAAGCTGTACTCAGTCCGTGGGACTGATTGCACGCGCTTTGGAACTTGAAGGGATTGCTACAACATTAACCGCTTGGAATGCCGGTATTATTCGGTTGGTGAATCCACCTCGGGGAACCATTACCCAGCTTGAACGCGGCCAAACGGTTGGTAAACCGGGGGATATTGCCCAACAGCAACGAATCTTGCTTACCACGCTAAACTTGCTTGAGCAAAATGCCCCCATTCCACTAAAACGGTTAAAAGAAAGCTAAGACCAGTTAACCACTTGTCCACAAAGCGAACATTGTTTACAATACGGACATGAAATCTGTCCAATCTGTTGAACGCGCCTTTACGATTTTACAAACCATCAGTGAAAATCCGGATGGCATTGGTGCCGCTGAAATTGCCAAAGCGATCAATTTACCAAGGCCCACAGTTATTCGATTACTAAACACTATGCAGAATGTGCAAGCCGTTGAGCGTCTACCTGATGAAGCAACCTACCGCATTGGTGAATCAATCAGAGCCATTTCGGCTACCCAGTCATCAACCCAACAGCTCATTAACATTGCCCGGCCGTTTTTGCTCCAGCTTGCCCAGCAAACCAAAGAGTCCGTCTACCTCAGCGTCCCCGAAGGCCTTTTTGTCCACTATATCGACCAAATTAATAGCCAATACCACATTCAGCCCAGCAACTGGGTAGGGAGAAACGTCCCCTTGCACTTGGTTTCTGATGGAAAAATTTATCTGTCAACTTGGACAACAGCAAAACTCAATAGCTACCTCAATGGCCCTTTTGTTACCACACCCGCTTATAAAAAGCTCACCCAAAATGAGCTGCTAGAAAAAATAGAGGCCATTCATCAAACTGGCTTTGCACATTCACGAAATGAGTTTGAAGAGGGGTTAGTCGCCTACTCAGCCCCTATCAAAAACCAAGATGGGAAAATTATAGCCGCCGTCACCATTGACGGCCCGGCCTATCGATTCCCTAAGGAAAAAACCAAAATTTTTGCCAAACTAGTTATGAACACAAGCGAGGCAATTAGTTCAAAGTTAATCAGATAGTCAGACAATCGTTTAAGTAAAACGAAGTTCCTGCTTTGAATAAAACGAAGGCTACAAACTTCATTTCCTCGAGGTTCCGCAGCTTTTATCTAACAAGGTTTTCAAACTAGAAACTTCAGAACACTTAAGCAGATGAGGGGCTGAAATGCTGAGTAGCTAAAAAGAAGGAGACTTACAAAAATGGCAAATAAAGTGATCATCACCGCTGCGGTCACGGGGGCAAGTTTTACGCCTACCATGAATCCGCATCTACCCTACAAACCAGAACACCTCATTGAAGACTCAATCAAGGCAGCCAAAGCAGGCGCAGCTATCATTCACATACACGGCCGTAACGCCCACGACGGCAGCCCCACGTCTGATCCTGAGGTGTTCCGTGAATATGCCGAAGGAATCAAATCAGAAACAGATGCCGTGATTAATATGACAACGGGCGGGGCCACAGGCCAAACCATCGAAGAACGACTCAACGTTGTGCGAACCCTCCAGCCAGAGCTCTGCTCCTGCAACCTGGGTACCATGAACTACGGTGGCTTCCCCATGATTCCAAAATATCAAGGCCAGTGGGAGCACGACTGGGAAGAGCCGTTCCTTGAATCAACCCGCACCGAACCTTTCTCTAGCAGTTTTGCAGACATCGAATACATGCTCAAATTTTTACAAAACGAAACGGGTACCCGCATGGAGTTTGAAGCATATGACATCGGCCACCTTTACACGCTAGCCTATTACCAAAGTATGGGCCTCGTCAAACCGCCCATTAGCGTGCAAATGGTGATCAACACACTCGGCGGTATCGGCCCAGATGTTGACAATGTGGTGTTTATGGTGCGCACAGCCAAACGACTGCTAGGAGATGATATCGAGGTTTCAGTATTAGGGGGTGGCCGCTATCAGTTTAACCTCATCACCGTTGGCGCCCTCATGGGCTGCAATGTTCGGGTCGGCATGGAGGACAATCTCTACATCGGCAAAGGAAAACTGGCTGAATCAAATGCCCAATATGTTGAAAAAGCGCGACGTATCTTTGATGAACTTGCCCTCGATATCGCCACGCCTGAAGAAGCCCGCCAGCGACTTGGTTTGAAAGGTGGCGACAACGTTAAATTCTAATAATAAGAAAGACACGCACTTCGACAGGTTCAGCGTGCGTCTTCCTTCAAAATAGCAGATTGTCGATTGATGATTGACGAAACTCCTAAAAATGCTCGTCAATCGTCAACCCAAAATCGCAAATAGAAATATCATGAGACCAAAAGTAACTGAAGTAAAAAATGTCGCCGTTATCGGTGCGGGCGTTATTGGAGGTGGCTGGGTGGCTCACTTCTTACGCCAAGGTATGAACGTCACCGTTTGGGACCCAGACCCAGACGCTGAATCAAAATTAAGAGAGCGCTTGGAAACGGCCGTTTGGCCAAAGCTAGAACGGTTGGGATTAAAAAATGGCGCATCGCTAAACAATCTAAGTTTTGCTCCTACACTAGCTGAAGCAGTTGCCCAAGCAGAATTTATCCAAGAAAACACGCCCGAACGACTCCCTATCAAAATAGAAACTTACAAACAAATCGATGCGGCCTGCCCCAAGGAAAGCATCATCGCCAGTAGCACCTCAGGTTATTTAATGACCGAAATGGCGGTTGAGGTTAACCATCCTGAACGATGTGTGGTGGCTCATCCGTTTAATCCGCCTTATCTGATGCCCCTCGTTGAAGTCGTAGCCGGCAAAAACACCTCAGATGAAGCGCACGATTGGGCCGTTGACTTTTACAAATCAACCGGCAAACAGCCCCTCAAGCTAAAAAAAGAGGTGCCTGGCTTTGTGGCTGACCGCATTATGGAAGCAGTTTGGCGGGAAATTCTGCACATGATCGACAACGATATGGCCTCCGTTTACGAAATCGATGCCGCGGTGCGCTATGGCCCAGGCATCCGGTGGGCGCTTATGGGACCGTTAACCGTTTTGCATCTTGGCGGTGGCGCGGGCGGCATGGCCCACCTCATCCATCAGTTTGGGCCATCGCTAGAAGCACCGTGGACCTTCCTTGAAGCGCCTGAACTCACAGACGAGTTGGCAAACAAAGTGATTGACGGCTGTGATGAAGTCACAAACGGCCGTTCTATCCGCGATCTTGAAGAAGAGCGGGACGATCTGCTGATCCGTATGATTGAAATGCTTGACAGCAGCGAACTGTGGCATGTCGGCCGCCCCGAATAAGCAGTTAACCTAAATTAAGGACTATACGGATGTCATGCCGAGTGGATAAGGCCGTCTAAAACGATACTCAAAAAGAGAATCGAGGCATCTCGTCATAGTAAGCGTGGGAAAGGTTGTCCGCGCTATCAATAAAGAGAAGTCTCGACGAAATATTTTTTAGTCGTATCAAAAAGTGAGCCTCACTCTACATGACAAAACCTTCGTCCAGTTTCACACAAACTAAATAAATGGAGCAATCCTATGAATTTTGCACTAACAGATGAACAACAAATGATCGTTGAAGTGACGCGGAATTTTGTTGAAAAAGAACTCATTCCACATGAAGACGAAGTGGAAAAAGCCAACGCCGTCTCGCCTGAGCTTGCTAATCAAATCCGCCAAAAAGCGCTAAACAGCGGGCTTTACGCCGCCAACATGCCTGAAGAGTACGGTGCCCCAGATTTGGATAATGTGTCTCTCACGTTGATGGAGCGAGAGCTTGGCCGCACCAGCTTTGCGCTTAATCATTTTGTCACCCGCCCCAGCAACATCCTGCGGGCATGCAAAGGGGAGCAAATTGAAAAATACCTCATTCCCACCATTGAAGGCACACGACACGATTGCCTAGCCATGACGGAGCCCAGCGCAGGGTCAGATATGCGAGGTATGGAGTGCACGGCCGTTCCTGATGGAGATGATTACATTATCAATGGCACCAAGCACTTTATCAGCCATGCCGATGTGGCTGATTATGCGATTCTTTTCTGCGCCAGTGGCGAAATGGAAACCCCGCGCGGCATTCGTAAAATGATTACCTCATTCCTAGTCGATTTTGACACCCCTGGCGTCTCGGTTGATCCCGGCTACGATGTTGTTTCATATCGTGGATACAACAATTCAATTCTCAATTTTGACAATGCCCGCATCCCGGCTAGCAACATCTTAGGCGAACTGCATAAAGGGTTTGATGTGGCGGGCACTTGGTTAGGGGCGACGAGACTGACGGTCGCCGCCACCTGTGTCGGTAAAGCACAGCGTGCTTTAGAGCTTTCCCAAGAGTGGGCCGCCACGCGCGTCCAGTTTGGCAAGCCAATCGGCAAATTCCAAGGCGTTTCATTTAAGCTAGCCGATATGGCCACCCAAATTCGCTGTGCTGATCTTATTACGCTGGAAACGGCGTGGCGAGCCGATCAAGGCACCGCCAAAGATGAAGATTTCGCCATGGCCAAGCTCTTTGCCTCAGAAATGCTGGCCAAGGTAACGGATGATGCGATTCAAATTTTTGGTGGTATGGGGCTAGCTGAGGAAAATCCAATTGTCCGCTTCTGGCGTGACGCTCGCGTTGAGCGAATCTGGGACGGCACCAGCGAAATTCAACGACACATCATTTCACGCGCTTTATTACGGCCGTATGGCGCATAAATAACTTCTTATAAACTCCTTTTCATCAAAAACGCTCATGACTTCTCCATGAGCGTTTTTTCGTAATGGAGAAAGAAATTGATGATGTGTAATATTGACGGATATGAAAGTTAAAGTTAGCCAGTTTCCTTTTGAGTTGCCAGCTCAAGCGGAAAGCAAGGAGAAAATATGCAAATCATTCAACGAAGCCAAAGGCATACCATTGCAACAACGGCATTGGTTATTCTCTGTCTAATATCGATTGTTGGAGTTATTTCAGCATCTGGACTGTTTATATGGGGAGATGAATTTAGTTACAACGAAGATGGTATCGAAACGGCAGTGTCAGTTGCGACGGCAGACGGGAAAGTCTTTGTTGCCAGTTCAGCAACCTCTAATGCAGAAAATCCAGATTGGTTTATTCGAGCCTATGATACTCAAACACAATCGCTTATTTGGGAAGACCAGTTTGATTACACAGGCAATTTTGATTCAATTTATAAAATTGCAGCACAGAATGACCGGGTCATCGTTGCCGGGGCAAGCGAAGTCGCTGTCGTTCAGGAAAATTGGATTTTACGAGCTCATGATAGCAATACCGGTAATTTGCTTTGGCAAGATGAATATGATTACAACGGAACAGTTAGCTTCTTACAAGACTTATTAGTTACAGAGAAATTTGTTATTGTTGTTGGAGAAGCATATGATGAAAATTTTGAACCAGATTGGGTTGTTTCTGTTCACGATATTCAAACTGGTGCACTTGTTTGGCGAGATCGTTACAGTGCCGGTGGCACAGAAAATATCCCATTCGATGCTGAAGTCTCAGGCAACCGATTATTTGTCTCTGGATGGATCACAAATTCTGGTTATGATGAGGGCTGGTTTATTCGTTCATACAATCTATCGACTGGCCAGATTTTCTGGGAAGAGTTAATTAACGAGCCTGGATTTGAAGTAGCCTTCTCATTGGCTTTTGATAGAAATGCCCTCTTCGTTGCTGGACGCAACCATTTAGATGAAGGTGTCGTGCGTGCTTACCAGTCTAAGAACGGCCGTTTACTTTGGGAAAGTGAGATCAATATCCCAGACAATCTTACAACTTTAAGAGGAATTGTTGTTGATCGATCACAAATCTATGTTGCGGGAAGCTATAGGCAGTTCGGCAGCAGATCGACCGCCTTCATAGCCTCGTTAAACAAAAGGAACGGGAACCTAAACTGGTTAGAATCCACTGATGAACAGGCCAATATCTCAACAATTACTGAACTATTGAATTTTGATGACCGAATTTACACATTGGCTCCGGGAAACTATCAGGGCGAAGGTTCAGCATGGTTTTTACAAGCTTATCAAAAACAATCAGGCGAGCTCGTTTTTCAAGAAATAATCGACCATGGAGAACTTTCTGATAGTCCCCGTGATATGCAAGAGGATAATGGCCTTTTGTACATTGTCGGAACTGGAAATAACAATGGCATTCTCGAAGTGTATGACATCAGATAAGCATCTAAGCGCCAAAAGTCATGGTTAATAATCGACCATTAGTAAACTTATAAAACAGCCGTGAGAAATTTAGCATTTCTCACGGCTGCTTATTCAAAACTTAGAGGCCACCTATCATGACATTATCAATGCGAATCGTTGGTGTCCCAATGGCTCCCATAAACGGTAAGAAAATCAAATCATTCGCCACTGCCTTAACATTCATCAACAGTTGATCCAACGGGATCGCTACGGT
>JBCCFD010000328.1:0-9491 GCA_039029915.1 Chloroflexota bacterium | reverse complement strand
ATTGTGGCGATAGACAATTCCAAGGGTGTTCCAAATAACGGCCGTTTCCTCACTGCCAGGGTCAGCTAAGGACAGCGCTTTGTGAAGTGTATCAGCGGCTAGCGTCTGTTTTTCTTGCGCTTGATAAAGCTCTGCGAGCCGTATCAGGGCCGGCAGGGTGCTTTCGACATCATCATGGATGGTTAAAGGCTCAATTAAGCGAATGGCAGCGTCTAAATGACCTAACTTTTGTAAACAGGTCGCTTCCGCAAAACGCAAATGATGAACGATTGAAGGGGAGGATAATATAGCAGCCGCTGACGAAAACTGCGCCCGCCCTTCCTCAAAAGAGCCTCGAAATTGATAGTAAGCCAGCTGACCATCGATAGCGCTCTCCAGAAAATCGGCTTCATCATGCGTCACCGCCCAATCCCAAGCGGCCCGCACGTTTGCTAATTCATAGCTGATATCTTTGACGGTTACCTCCACATTGTAGTCACAAATAGGCGCAATGCGCTGTAAATAGTAGCGGGCATGCTGTCTGCGCTGGCTCTCTAATGTGGATGCGTCCCAGCCGTCATTTTCCTCACACAAAAAAGCGTCCAAAATGGGGTGCAGCCCAAAATGATTCTCACGGCGACGCTGCAATAAGGCGTGGTTGACAAGCGTGTTGAGCGCCATTGGTGTGGCCTGCAAAATGGTTTGGACAGCCCTAAGAGAAAAGTCGCCGTGGAAAATCGTGATTTGCCGCAACAAGGTTCGTTCCGCTTGGTTGAGCTGAGCTAAAGTATGGTCAAAGATGGCGCGCAAACTCCGGTGACGCTCGGGGATGTCTTTTCGGGTGGCAACGAGAATATCAATGTTCTTTTCTATTTCTTCGGCCAACATCATCGGAGAAAATAGGCCGAGCCAGCTTCCGGCAATTTCTAGGGCTAGCGGCATGCCGGCCAGCCTGCGGCAGATACGGTCTATATAGTATGCGTTCTCATCTGACAGAGACAAATTGGGCTGAACTTGCTGCCCGGCCGTTAACAGCAGCTGTACGGCTGGAAATTGACCAATATCCTGTTCGCCTTCCGGCGGTAAGCCTAAGCCATCCAGCGGCAGCTGCCACTCCGCGCTTAGATTGAGGGGCATACGACTGGTGACTAACAGCTGCCCATTGGGGGCATGGGTCAACAGCTGTTCAATGCATGTTGTGTCGGGCAGTAGGTGTTCGTAATTGTCAAAGACAAGGAGCGGGTTGCGTTCCCGTAAAAAGGTGATGATTTCACGTTCAATGCGGCTGCCGGCCCTTGACTGGATGCCTAATCGTTCACCTAAAAGCTGCCAAACATCGGCTTGCGTTTGCAACCCTTCAAGCGGTAAAAAGTATGCCTCTCGAAGCCCCATGCTGCGCCTAACGACTTCAATCGCTAACCGTGTTTTGCCAATCCCACCTGGCCCTAATATGGTCATTAAACGGCCGTTTGGTGCGTTTAGGCGGGCCACGATGCGGTTAATAGCCCGTTCTCGACCAATAAATGTGGTTTGTGGCAGGGCAAAATTGTGCAGCTGTGACGCTAAGCCCTGTTCATGAAGGATAGCGGTGGCCAACGCTTTTGTCTCAGCCGAGGGTTCAAGCCCCATTTCGTGGTTCAAAATAGAGACAAACTGCTCGTGTTGGGCGACTGCTTCTGCTCGTTGCCCCGCAGCCATGTAGGCTCGCAGTAGCTGTCGATGGGCCATTTCACGCCACGGTTCAAGCGCCAATTGCCGTCTAGCCACCGCTTGAGACGCCTCATAATTTTCTTGGACTAAATACATTTCCCCCGTTTTGTGGAGTAATGTTAAAAAATTTTGCTGGATCTGCTCGCGCTGATTGGATAACCAATCTTCAAAATCAGGGGCACCAGTAATATCAAGGCCCGCAAGCAATTGACCACGATACAGATCTATCGCTCGCTCTAACTCGGCTAAGTTTTCGCTTTGTGCAAGTTGCATAAACTGATGGAGATCGACAGTGGCATTGTCGGCCCGAAATTGAACATCATGATGCGTGAGCGTGAAAGCGGTGTTTAATGAATCACCAAAAACTTGGCGCAGTAAAAAGAGGGACTTTCGTAAATTAGCGCGGGCAGCCGCTTCCCCTAGTTCCCCCCAGAACAGGGTTGCCAACTCAGCGCGCGTGTGTTTACGCTCAGATTCTATGGCTAAGTAGGCAAGCAAAGCCTGCCCTTTTTCCGTTGGGAGCTTTTCAAGCGTTCGGGTTCCCAAACGAACTTGGAATGCGCCTAATACCTGCAAGTGGAGATTCGTCATACGCAGAGTAGCCCTCCTGTTGTAAGTATTGCTTTCTGGATAAATTCTCGTCTTGAAATCATATGGTAATTCTTAGCATAACTTTATTGACTTAAATGATAGTCCGCAAAGCATCAATTGGGATTCTAATTTTGATTATTCTCAGGGTACCAATCCGCTTTTTCCTTATTCCAAATTTTGTTAGGATTGTCTTCATCAACACCTGTGATATGCAGAGTTCTAACACAGGGTAAGACGAACACAACAGGCTCTTCATACGGGTGTGTCGCATAGATAGTTTCTAAAATCTGGACAGCCTTTGTCTCATCATTTGGTAAAAAGAACGAAATCTCAACACAGGAAATTTCAATTACCTTACCTGACGCAGGGTTATGTCCCGTTCCCAATGATTCAAACTGCTGGACGCCAGTTGCTGTTTTAAACATGACGCTATCATACCCTCCATAATTCAACTTATCTTTCGCCATAATGGCATTAATTAGCTTTTGCACATGTGTGTCTGGTACCTGAACGATTATCCGCAATCCATCTTCAGGAATAAATCGATTATTGATAAGTTTGGGTAAGCTCATATACACCTCCTATTGTGTAACCCGACTTTATTGACAATATTCATCTATATCACACAATGACATCATTAAATTTCCCAGCCAGAAGAGAGAAATTTCGAGAGTTGAGTGCTTCAAGAAGTTCTCCCATAATCACTGGATCATACGGCATTCCCTCATCCATCCAGTGAAGCAAAAACATGGCAACAGAACCTGCCATATAGTTGATGCAATATCCTATAAGTTTGGGGTTTAGGTTTGATAGCGGACTTGAAGGCCATTGTTCGCTAAAAATTTCATAATGATGATCTCTTATTTTTTTTAAAATTAGGTAATCGATGTCAGCCAATCTAACCTGCTCAAAAATTTCTTTCCTCTTGAGCCATGCTTTAAAAAGATTGTTAGGGGGAAAAGGCATGGATTCATGAACCTGCTCTTGTAAGGGATATTTCAGAATCATCCCGTAGATCTCTTCCAATAAATCATCAACATAGCTCATTAACAAATCATCCTTTGTCTCAAAATGAGCATAAAAGGTGGGGCGGGAAAGTTCTGCTTGTTTGACAATATCAGTCACGCTAATTTTTGAATAGTTTTTTTCCTTCATGAGTTGAAGAAGAGCTTCTTGTAGTAAGCTACGGGAAAGTAAGGCGTATCGATTCGTTTTTTTGTTTGTCATTTTCAAATATCTGTAAAGAGATTTTACAAAAGTGAGATTTTGAATGTTGATAGTCTAATTAATTTGACGTTCAATTCTCTAGGTTAACATCTGTAATATAATTTTACAAATGTAAAGAAGGGTCAAGCAAATGGAAAAGAACATTTATCGATTTATTTTAAGTCTATTCGTCGTGGCGGCAGTAGGGTATGGGGTATTTTGGACCTCTGTCCCCGTTGTAGATGAACAATATGAGGTAGCATCTGTCCCACCAGAACTTGAGAATCAAGTATTTCATTGGCGGTATAACATTGGCTGGGATTTTCGTGTGCTGATGGATGAAGAAGGCCTACATTGGGAAGGGTTTGCGGGAGATTTTGAAGGCCAAACAGCGACTGTTGATCCACGATACACCAAAGTGCAGGAGAGCCTTTATTTTATTACTTGGAACGTCCCCTACATTGGTTACGATTCTCTTGTACTCGATTTTGAAAATAATCTTGTCTATGCTCACAGCAAGGGCAATTCGAAATCAGTTGCGATAGCGGGTGAAATTTATTGCAATGGCTTCATTGAATCTTGCGAGCCGCCTAGACAACAGTAAGTTGTCGTCACTATAAATTAAATTCGATGCAAATCTAATTATAGGGATCAATATGAAAAAATTAGTAATATGTACTGGTGCTAATGGTGGTATTGGGAAGCACTACTGCCGAGAAATGCTATCCAGAAATTATCACGTCATTATGGCGTGTCGAAATGAGGAATCGGGTCAACGCGTACTAGAAGAGTTAAAAGCAGAATTTCCTAAGCAATCTTTGGAGTTGATGATCATAGACATGGGCAGTTTAGCCTCGATTGAGCGATTTGCGGATAAGGTTTTGCAAAAATACGGCCGTTTAGATGGACTCGTTCACAATGCGGGGGTTTACTTTTTTGATAAAGAGCGCAGAATATCCGCAAATAATATCGAGCTGAATTTTGCCCTGCACTTCATTGGCCCTTTTGCCTTGACTTCTTACTTATTCCCACTTTTGAAAAAAACTAAGGACTCACGAGTCGTAATCGTTTCTTCATCTGAACATCGCGGCAGCCCAGTTGATTTAAACGATATCCAAATAGAATCAGACTTTTCTTCTATCGGTAATATGGAGGCATATTCGCGAAGTAAGTGGGCTGGCATGGCCTTTTTCTATGAGTTGCATCACCAGATCAAAGATAAACAGCTCGGGATGCATGCTGTTGCAGCACATCCCGGCATTTCCCTTACAGGCATTCAACTTAAAGGAGAACCCAATGCATTTCAAAAACTTTTGTTTAGGATGCTAGGCAACCTCCTCACAGGAAAACCGGAGGATGCTGCCAAGCCCCTTGTGATGGCAACGGTTGAAGGTGAAAATGGCGAGTTTTTTGGGCCAACTGGTTTTAAAGAGATTAAGGGTGAACCTGGTAAAGTGGCACCTGATGCAGGTATAGAAGATGTAAGTTCGAGGAAAACGCTTTGGAATGCTGCGGAGCAGCTGACAGGATTATCCTTTTTATAATCAACCCATTCCGAATATGGATAAGGATAATTACTTTAGCGTTAATGACAGAAATGATCCGCATCATTTAGACTGATGTGAAAGCAAAAAAGTATTTTGAATAAGAACTGGCTGAATTTGATTTTCACTGAGTTGATATGCTAAGGAAACTGGATGACCTCTTTTTTGGATTGATCACCTTTCCATTTTATGGGCTGATTTTTGGCATTATGCTGGCAGGGGGAGTTGGTGCCGTTGCCTATGCACCGTTGTGGGTGATTGGATTATCTCTCTTTTTTTCGATTTTTCATTCAGATGATTTAAAGGTGATGGATTGGAACGGCCGTATTATCCGCGCCGCTTGGATTTTTACCCTAACCGCAGTTATTGTGGGGGCTGTGTGGCTCTTTGTGCCCAGCGCTGAAAAACATCGCTGGTGGTACAACGTGTTAGCCATCTCTATTGTTACACTGGTTGGGAGCGGCGTGATTCTCGGTGTTATTGAAGGCATTAAAGAAAATAGCGTAATGCCTCGCGTTGATCGGGTGATTGATTGGTGGATGCGGTTGGGAGGGAATTAAGGGTCAGGGACTGGGGATTGGAGAGTAAAAGGGGCTAGAGCTAGCGTGTAGCGGGTGGCAATTGATGAGGTGTTTGTTATTGGTTGACGGTGCAACCTGGAACTTGTAACGCTGCCACCTGCAACATGGCAGCTTGCCACACGCACATTAATTACCCAATCCTTCGGCAAAGCTCAGGACAAGTCTCTTAATTACCCAATAACCAATTCTCAATCACTTCCTCATCAAACACGGCCGTATTCCTACTAACAAAATCCGTATGTACCGTCCAATGTCCGATTTGGGCGCGGTATTCGCAGAGGAGTCGGTCGGGGGTAAGTTGATGGCAGAGGAGCTGTTCTGGAAAGTTACGTGAGGGTAGATCGACACGGTAAGCCTCTGCGCCATCGGGGAACCAGTCCGGGTTGCCTGCTAAATTTTGATTGAAATTGGAAACGGCCGTTTCTTCCCGAAAGTAATAATGAACAAACTGCTGAATGGAGGCCTCCCCCTGAATTTGTGAACTAAGGTGGAAAAGCATATCCTGCCGACCAGCTTGGATATTTGTCCGATTTGAAAGTGGAATACCGATTGGGTCGGTTGGTTGGGCTGGCGTTAGGCGAACAAACAAGGCTGTGGGAGCCAGAAAAATGATTAGTAAGATAAGCGCTAATATCCCAAGCAAGAACAAAAGAAAAAATCGCGAACGCTTCAAAAAGCTCATTCAGATATTATTTGAAACTTGGGTAACAATTGGCATTAAGTGTTCCGAATTGTCTAATTTGAGAACCGTGTTAGATAAAAGCTTCGGAACCTCGAGGAGACGAAGTTTGTGGCCGCTGTTTTAGTCAAAGCCGGCACTTCGTTTCACTTTTGTTCTTTAGCCAAAGGGATCGCACATGCGTTTGGGGAATTTATAAACAAACTGATTGCTCACCACAATAATCGAAGTCGTTTGGTCAATATCATAGGACAGCACGTTAGATGTTAGGTCTAGATTGCCATACAGCTCCTTCTCTGAAAAAGCCTCGTTGCCTGTTTTAAAAAACGTGTCAGGCCGTACATCCCACTGCTCTGACAGCCGATCCCATACGTCTTCCCCCGTTATGGCTGCCTGATACTCCTGTGTGAAGTAAAAGGTGGATATGCAAATATTTCTCAGAAAGACAAACTGAGTGTTTTGATCAAGCAGTCTTGTGTCATTATATTGGGTCAATTTAGGGGTTTGCTGATACAGCAGGGCCGGTACGGCTGATATGCCGCAGAATATTAACAATATTGGAATAAGTAGACAGCCTAACAGTCGTTTATCTTTCATTTTTACGCCTCCTAAATATGGTACTTCAAAAGAAACATAATCAAAAAACAACATAAAGCAGGAGTCTCACTTACTTTGTCTCTTGGTGGCTTTGTGTTAAGTTCTCAGCATGAATACTCGGGAATTACTAATCGACTTATTTGATGATAATCTGAGCCGATTTACTTGGCTCCTCGACAATATTTCAGATGATTGTTTTCATTGGCAACCGGATGAGGGGGCAAACTCAATTGCCCACACAATTTGGCACTGCGGTCGCGTTTTTGATGTGTTTTATACGCAATTTGCGCTGGGAAAAACGGCCGTTGATGAACAGTGGGCTCAAAACGGCTGGTCACAAAAAACAGGCTATGATCCATATGGCATTGGAAGCAGTGGTTGGGGGACGATTCAGGGCTACACGGCCGAAGAAGTGGCTGCCATTCCCAAAATGAGCAAAGAACACGTGCTGGCGTATCTCAAAGAGATATGTGAATTGATAAAAGGGGATTTAAGCGAGATGAGTGCTGAGGCACTAGAGGCAATGGCTCCCGGGTTTGAGGGGAAATATTCAGTTTACTTCTGGATTCGCACGCCGCTAATGGACTTGACACGTCATCTTGGAGAATCATTAGCCATCAAAGAGGTGTGGGATCGAAAGTATTCCTAACTGACAAAAAAAATCACAGCTGTCACAGATTTCTTTTTCTAATCTGTGACAGCTGCGTAATCTGTGGACAAGATATTAATTTTTGTTATGCCGTTTTCAAAACGTCTTCAGGGCTTTTTTCACTAATCCCGTTGCCGCTAAGCATCCAATTCGCAAACTTGCCAGAATACTCAGCCAAACCATTGAGCACACGAAAACCTAATGGGGCTATAAACAAACCAAGCCCTGAGGCTAAAATGGCATCAAAAAAGGTGTTGATATCCCAAAACAGGATGTTAATATCCCCTGTTTGGTAAATAAAAGGGGCAAAGACTAGGGCGGAAATCATTGAAACAATGGTGGTTGTTGTCACAAAGGTCGCAATGCCGATGGGGAATTTTAAGAACAGATAAGCGGCACTTTTCCACGTGACCGGGTTGCTAAAATGGGACATAAAGCGGTCAGCAATGCCGTCGTGTGCTAATGCAGGGGCATACATCGGTGCGATATCTTCATTCAGCAAATGGATTGCCAACTGCCGCTCAAAGGCGGCCATGCCCCACCAAACGCCAAACAGTGCAAGCAGGATAAAGAGGCCAATCCAAATGATGAGTAGTCCGATTCCCACGCTGGCGCCAACAACGGAGATAATAAAGTAGGCTAATCCAAGCGGAAAGGCGAGCATTAAATAAAGTAAATTTTTCCAAGTTTGTTTTTCTCGGAAGATGGCAAAATGTTTTGCCCATTGAGATTGTGCAGATGGTTTCATTTCAAACACTCCATAAAGGTTAAGTGAAACGAAGTTCCTGCTTAGAATAAAACGACGGCAATAAACTTCGTTTCCTCGAGGTTCCGAGGCGTTTATCTATCACGGTTTTCAAATTAGAAACTTCGGAACACATAAGGCCTTGAAAATGAAAGATATGGGCTAGTTCAAAGAATGAATCATTTCATCAAGGACTTTGAAAAGCCTAAGCTATTTCCTAACTGTCTGAGCATGAGCACGTCAACCGAGAAATAGCCTTAACCGCGAATGGCGCCAATAGCGCGATTGGATTCGCGACATTCGCAGGTAAACCTTCATAAATACCAAGGCGTTGGTTGTTAAGTGCAAACAAAAAAGATTCGATGGATAAAAGTAGGTTGATGAATTTTTTGTTCGCTTTGAAGTACAGCTCAAATCGTTTCGTACCTATCAAAATATATTTGACTGTACTTCACTAATTGCCTTTACGTGCTTTGCCGCGGTTGGTTGCGGGGGTAGGGAGATTGGGGATTGGGTAATTGGGTAATTGAGAGACTTGTCCTGAGCTTTGTCGAAGGATTGGGAGATTGGAGGCAGGTTGCAAAGTTGCAGGGGAGCAAGGTGTAGATGACAGGTGACAAAGTTACAAGTTCTAGGTTGCACCGTCAGCCAATAACAAACACCTCATCAAATGCCTCCCTCTACACGCTAGCTCTAGCTCTGGTTCGTTTTGCTTGCAATCCCTAGTCCCTTAGTTCCCAATAATGCCAAACGAGCGGCGCCAGCTTGGGAACTTGCCGCCAGCCTCTTCTTTAACGGCCGTATCAAAAAAGCCCGTCACCGCTTCATATTGCGCATCGGAAAGCTCAATATCAAAGGCATCGATTGAGGCTTGAAGCTGACTGGCTGAGCTGACACCTACAATCGGGCAGGCCAGCCCTTTTGATTTTCTTTGCCAAGCGACAGCGAGCTGGGCGGGATGCCAATTGTGATCTTGAGCATACTCATTAAACTCCTGAAAACCAGCCGCATATTTTTCAAGCCACGTGAGAATACGGCCGTCGACCTGTCCCCGTGAATCTTCAGGCATAGGGTGCCCTGGCTGATACTTACCTGCTAATAAGCCCAGCAGCACCGGTCGATACGCCGTAATGCAAATATCGGTGGCCATTGCATAAGGCAACAGTTCAACTTCGACGCCACGTTCTATTAGATTGTAGGGGATTTGATT
>JBCCFD010000327.1:0-9502 GCA_039029915.1 Chloroflexota bacterium | reverse complement strand
TGAAACGGCCGTTAACCTTAACAACGAGGCCGTTGCTTTAGCCAATGCAGGTCTTTGGCAGGATGCTTCATTAACACTCGTGGAGCTTAACTCTGATGATCCTACGGTGGTTTGGAATCAAGTGATTGTCGGTATTTATGAACAAGCTCACCTAGACATGCTCTCTTACTCGCCTTATCCCATGCTGCAAGCCGTGTTTTACGGTGATTATGAAACATCTGTGGGCATGATGCGGAACTTCAACGTCAATGAGTTATTCTCAGTTGAGCAAAACCCGATGATTGCAGAGACGGCAGCAGAGGGATGGCTTGATCCGCTGTCTGAATGGCTGATCGCCAGCGCTGATTTAGCATTAGCAGAACAGCCTGATTTAGCAGAAGCGCATTTTGTGCGAGGTTGGGCGACGTATTTGGTTGATCCTGAAAACCCAGCCGTTTTATTAGACATTCAGCAAGCGGCCACCTTAGCTCCAACCGATCCGCTCTATGTGGACAGCTTGCTTTTATTAAGTGGAGAGTAACGTTCAGTGATGAAATGGAGATTTTTATCTCTCCTTTTGGGGAGCCTTTTAATATTACTTGCCTGTACGCAGGCTGAGCCAGCAGAAGAGTCAGCCACACCGTCGTCGCTGTCTTCTGCCGCCCCTGCTTTGACGGAAGCTGAAGCGACAAACGATGATATTTCAGAGGAGACAGCCACGGCTGAAAATACGGCCGTTTCCCCCAGCGAAACGCCAACCTCGTCTAAAGAAGTGCCTCCACCTGTTGTAGAAACGGCCGTTTCTGAAGAACCAGAACCGCCAGCCACCGCAACGGCCGTACCAACTGCTGAACCGACCACGATCCCCAGTATTGATCCCTCTGAGTTTGGCGATGGTGCGCTGATTCAAATCGAAATGAACGGCACGGCTGGCGTATTGCTTGACGGTATCCCCGTAAATTTACAGGAGGATGTGATTGAGCATATTTTCAATCAGGATGAAGCATATTGGGACGCCCTGGCGCGCCGCCACGTTAACTTAACAAAATATCGCCTTAACTTCCGCAACTTTAAGCTACCGGGCAAAGGCCAACTGCCCCTTCCGCCTGAATCGCTGTGGCAAATTGAGCTAGATGAAGCTGGTCCGCGTCAAGTGCTGATCCAAGACCACAGCCTGATCGTGATAGATTACACCTTCACCAGCACCCTGCTAACCGATCCTGCCTCCACAGCCGAAGCTGAACCTGCGCTAGCTGAAATAGGCGGCATCTGGAACGAACTTTTTATTCTGCCTCTCGACCCTGACTTTATCGTTCAGCGAACCGGCAAAGCGTGCGTTAACGAAGCTGGCTTCCCGCCCAATAGCTACGATACCGAGACGGTGCGCGATGTGTATGACTTTAGCTGTGTACCCAGCAGCGTTGGAAAGGTAGGCTGTCATCGCAATGAAGTGCCGAGCCTAACCTGTTTGGAAGCGGTTGATGCTTTTGTGGGCCGATTTGAAACGTTTATGCGCTTTGAGCGTGTGCCGTGGGATGACGAGTTGGCTGATTCGGTGCGCATTGGTCCGGTCACCAGCCTAGAAGCCCCTGATTTTCAAGTCGTTACGTCGGATCTGCTGGATTATCGGATTGTGTATGAATATTTTGAAGAAGGGGATTGTGCCTTAGAGGAAGATGCCGTTGGTGATACGGGCTGGCGCCGCTTGCTGCGGTTTAGCGCGACGATGCACAATGTTGGTGCAGAGCCACTTCATATCGGTTTTGTGGTATCTGAAGACCCCCAAACGAATATTTTTGAATACAATCCTTGTCACGATCACTTCCATTTTAGCAACTATGGGAACTTTATTTTTGACGGTGGGAGCGGGGCTAACGGGAGTAAACGCGCCTTTTGTGTGGAAAGCACGAATCGATTTAGTAATAATGAAACCTCTCCATTAACGCACCCTTATTCGTGCACGTTCCAAGGCATTCAGGCCGGTTGGGTCGATGAGTATAAGGTGGGGCTTGATGTGCAGTGGATTGATATCACGGATGTTGAGTTTGATGAGCCGCTGAATGAAACGACGATTGGCTTTTCAGCCAATGAAGACAGTTTTTTGTGCGAAGGAACGGCCGTACTTAACCCAGACGGTTCGCCCGTTTACGAGCCATCAGGCCTTCGCACGCCGTCCGGCTTACCAATTAGCCGCCCTCAATGCGACTTTATTGATAATTGGGACGCCAATAATGCAGGCTTTGAAACGTTAATGATTCCTGACGTCGGCAGCTTCGTGACTGCTGATTGTGATGAAGATCAGTTTGGTCATTTGCGCAACTGTGGCTTTGAGCAATTTGAAGAGCCTATTATGTGTACCCCCGGTGAAACAATAACCGTCAGCCTTGAATTAGACGAGCCGCACGTTTTAAGAGCTTGCGAGGTTAGTTCAGAGCTTGGCGTTGGGCTGGCCTGCACCACGGATGATGCGATTTCGAATGTGATCATGGGCCTGCGCGAAACGTCAACAGTACAGTTTGTCTGTCCTCGGGTGCGTGACTATGACCCCGATCCTGATGATGAGGATGCACCGCTTGTGCTTGGCGGCTATGCACTTTACCTTGCCCCTTATTTTGAATAGTTTGGGAGTTAGAGTTTAGAGTGTAGAGGTTGGAGGATTGTCATCCACTTTGGCGGTGGTTTGGTGCAAGCCTCACCGTATTAAGGCAGTTGTTACAGAGTGTTGGGTTATTCTTTAGAACCTAAAATTTGGGGCCTGAGCTTGTCGAAGGCTTCACCGCTGGTCACTGGTTAGTGCATATGGCCAGACTCCACTAACTTTATCTCTATCCTCTAGCTCTCATCAGAAACGGCCGCTTCCTGTGGCGAAATGTCTACATTATCCAACCACTCACTCACAATATGAACACCCAACACGGGGGCGTAGATATTGCGGGTGGTTGAGATATCAGCGTGGCCTAAAAACTCTTGCACAACTTCCAGCGGCATCCCTTCGCGGAGCAGTTGCGTGGCTCGGAAGTGGCGAAAATCATGCGCCGAAATACTGTTATGTAAACCTAAAGCCTTAACCCCTTTTTTGACCACATTGTGCACTGAGGTAATGGAAATGCGAGCGCTTTTGGCGTTGCGGCTGTGTGCGACAAAAAGGGCTGGGTTGCCATCATTTCGCTCTCGCAAATAATCTTGAACTGATTTGCGGGCATATTCGCGGATATGAATGGTGCGTGGCTTATTCCCTTTGCCGGTGATAGCAGCATATTCGGCCCGGCCGTGATCCACATTGGCGCGGTTCAGCGACACAACTTCTGAAATACGGGCGGCGGTGGAGTAGAGCATGTGAACAAGCGCCCTGTCCCGCAAGAGGGAGAGGCGACGATTATAGCGGTCATTTTCTGCTGGGAGGGGGAGGGCTTCATAGTAGTTAACGATGTGAGGCACATTTTGCCGGATGATATCAAAGTCAATGACGGTTTCGGCTTGGTTACGATCAACCTGCCGACGCGTGATTTGACGCTGAAGCTTACCAAGCTGAACAGCTTCTGGCAGCATGTCTTGGCCGTCTAAAAAGTGCAGATAGCCAATAACGGCTGAAGTATAGGTCGTGCCCGTGGAGCGGGAGCGGTTGGCCAGCAGCCAGTTGCGGAAGTTCAGAATAACGGCCGTTGATAATCTATCTGGATTTAAGGGCCACTCCTCATCGATTGAGTATCCGACGTGCTTATAATGCTGCAGCCAGTCTGCAAAGAGCCGCAAACCGCTACGGTAGGTGTTTTCAGTCTTGTAGCTGCGCAAACCAGCCTCGATGAGATAGCTGTTTTCGTGGAGCCAAGCGGGGCTGTTGGGCAACGGCCGTTCCGTTATGGGTAACAGGGTTTCACGTTTCGCGCGCATGAGGGTATCTTATCATAAAGTGGGGGCTGGGGATGAGGGGTTAGGGAGTAGGAATCGGAAGGAGCCCTTATTTTGAATCTTCGTAATGTGAAAATCAAGAGGTATCTTGAAAAAGAATCGACTCAAAATTGATTTTCACCGAGTAAATTTCACTTTTCTACCCAGTTTTATTTCAAGATATTTTGTGAAATTTACAAAACAGCATTGATCAACTCGCTAATCAGGATTGATCTTTCTTCGCTTGTTATCTCTTCGTGAATGAGCAGTTGACCAAGAAAGCTGTAATAGACAATTCTGGCTCGCGCGACGGCTATCTGTGGAGAGAGTCCTAGGTCGCTAAAAATCCCGACGAGGTAATTTAAGCGTAATTGATCAACTTCTTCTACGGCTTGACCGACACGCGCGTTCGCCTTAGCCCACATCCGCATCGCCATGTCAACATCGAGTGGACTGTCTGCAGCCATGTTGATTATGACGTTTAAGCGGTCTTGGATGTTGCCACTGGCTGATTCGATCTCTTTAACGGCCGTTTCAAACGTCAAATCCCGCCAGCGAGCTAGCAATGCCTCATGATACGCCGCTAAATTGGAAAAATGCCAATAGAAACTGCCCCTTGAGACCCCAAGAGATTTTGCCAAGGTATCTGCTTTTAAGGCCGTAAATCCATGTTGAGCCAATGCTTTAAGCCCGTGATCAAGCCATTCCTCTTTATTTAATCGAGTCATATGCTGAATCCTACCATACAGTACTGTATTGACAAATGGCGGGACTAAAAATATACTTTACAAAAACATACAGTAGTGTATGGTTTTGTGATTGACATAATATTTATTAGGAGAAAAATCATGATTGGTTCAAATTTTGCACTGCAAGCAGCCGGTATTTTGGCGATTCTTATTGCTCTTTATCACGGTGTCGTTGGCGACCGCCTCGTGCAGGCAATACAAATGGCCCCTGCGGGTCAAAAGCCGCTAATGAGAGGCTCTTTTCATATTGGGACAATGGGTTGGTTGGCAGGTGGGGTTTTATTATTTGTAGCCTCTTTTTTAGAAGGTGGGTTAGCCCGACAGGCCATTGTGATTGTGTATGCATTTGTATATGGGGTTCCGGCAATTGGCAATGCTGTTATCAATCGAGGTAAGCCTAATGTAGGTTGGATTGGACTAGGAATCGTCGTTGTGTTAGCGCTTATTGGACGATAGATAGACCAGGATTGCAAGTAAATCTTTGATTATTTGTCTGCGAATCTGAATTAAACTTTACAAATTTAGACCGATTGGTATAATTAAACCAATCGGTTTATTTTGAGGTTTCTATGGGTTACGCAAAGTCAATTGAAACAAGACAAAAACTTGTGAAAACAGCGTCTAAATTAATTCGGACACAAGGATATGCCGCCACAGGTATTCAACAAATTTTGCAAGAAAGCGGGGTGCCAAAAGGCTCCCTTTACTATCACTTTCCTGCAGGAAAAAGCGAATTAGCGGCTGAAGCGGTTCGTTATTCGAATCAATTTACTGAAGGGCGTTTGAAAAAGCTCATTGAGATGGCGGGTGGAAGCGTGCCAGCGTTTCAAGCGTTTTGTGATTATTACATTGCCTCGCTTGAAACGACTGATTTTCAGAAAGGGTGCCCCATCGCCACGATAACGCTTGAGGCTGCCGCCACGGTTGACCTGATACAGGCGGCTTGTGAAGATGGCTTTGCCATGATTGAAAGGGTTTTTATTGAGCAACTGGTTTCGGAAGGGGTGTTGCCCAAAGAAGCGCAAGGACAGGCGATGATGGCTGTAACGGCCGTTGAGGGGGCCTTGATTCTTTGCCGAGCACGCCGAAATTCTGAACCCTTAAAAGTCGTTCGGGGGCGTATCGCGCAAGATATGCGTGATGCCATAGCGAGAGGAAATAATGGATAATCAAATTTTAAAAATAAAGATTCCAGCGACAGATGGGTATCACCTGGCGGCAACCGTTTATGGGTCAGGTCAGAAGGTTGTGATTGTGAATCCGGCAACGGCCGTTCCTCAAGGTCTTTATCGTCGGTTTGCCACTTTTCTTATGACTCACGGGTTTCGCGTGATCACCTACGATTATCGGGGGATTGCTGACTCAGCGCCCGATTCGCTTCGTGGTTTTCAAGCGACATTTAGCGAATGGGGCCTACTGGATATGCAGGGAGTGCTCGATTGGGTTTGGGCAGAATATGAACCGACGTCGCTTGTTATGGTTGGTCATAGTGCTGGAGGGCAGCTGCTCGGCATGCTCAAAGGGAACGAACGTATTGATACGGCCGTGACCATGTCTTCCCAAAGCGGCTATTGGGGCTTACAGGGTGGAAACCAACCGTTGATTGTGCGCTTTCAAGTGACGGTACTGATGCCGCTAATTGCCCGAACCTTTGGTTATTTCCCATGGAGCAAGCTTGGGTCCGCTGAAGATTTGCCATTAGGGGCTGCGCTAGAGTGGTGTCGCTGGTGTCGCGATCCTCAATATTTATTGGGTGATGACAGCTTGCCTTTAGATCGATATCAGCAGTTTAAAGTTCCCATATTGGCCTATAGCGTCGATGATGACGATTGGGGAACCGCCAAATCGGTTCGAGCCATGATGTCAGCGTATCCCAATGTATCATTTGAGCATATTGTGCCGTTTGATTATGACATCGATTCCCTTGGTCATATGGGATACTTTAAAAGAAAGTCGGAACGGATTTGGCATAACACGCTAGCTTGGATCAATCAACATGTAGGTGATGTACAAATGAGCCAACCTGCCTAAGGTCTGTTGACCTTTATGCAACATATCGCAAAGTAACATGTTCTTCAAAATGTGTTCCTTCTCCTAGGTGAACAGAGGTGAATTTTTTCTCTAGTTCTAAATTACTCTGTTCACACGGGTTCGGAAATCTTCCTATTTAGGTAAATGGTAAACTTTTTCTCCTAGCTGTTTGCCGTTTACCTACCCTCCTTGCCCTCCCAACCTCATTAAAGCTTTATTTTCCATTTCGATGCAGGCATCTGCGAGTAGGGCCAGGCCTTCAGCAAATAAGCGATCGTATTTGCGTGGATGCATGTGTAACCTCAAGGTGATATCTGCTCTTTCAAGCCCTTCTTTGATGCGCAGATCTAATACCTTGATAATGTCATCTTTGCGACGATTTGAGAGAAGCATTTCGTCATTAATGAACGTGATCGCCTCTTGGAATAGATAGATGAGTTGACTCATTTTCTGACGATTTGTCGCTTCTTTCGGAATTCGGTTGCGTACTATGGATAAATCTAACAAGGAGAGCGCATCGATATCAAAATTTTCGTCGGGGTGGTGCAGGTTGCGAATGAGCTGTTTGTTGATTTGTTCGCGAACGGCCGTATTTTGGCGAATCTTGTCCAATGTTTTGATCGACTCAATCACCGAGATTCCGCCGCGACTTGATCTTAAAAGATGGGATACCTCATTTTCCATTGCTGCTGAGGGTTCTGGGGGGAGAAGATTCCGAACGCGAAGGCGAGTCGTTTCAATGAGCATGTGGGTCAAAACCGCAACACCCGTTAGGAAAAGCGTCAAGATTTTTGCAGTGACCGTGTCAAATGTAAATATCGTTTGCCCAAGGAGCCACGGTAACCAAGCATAAGCCGCCATGATGACGGTGAGCCCTAGCCCTGAAAAGATAAAATCTTTAAAAATGATCTTTTGTTGAACGATGGCATTGTGTTTGGCAACGCTCCAGCCCAGTAGGGTCACTGTAGCCGCAAAGAGTAGGTCGCTGGTGATGATGAGCGCAGTACGGCCGTTTCCCACTATGCTGTCTAAATAAAGCACATTCCGAATGATTAGCCCCGCTAACCACAGTACGCTAGCCATCACCAACAGCTGCAACCCGGTATCGACCCTTTTGTCGCTGGCTTTTACCTGCTGATTTGACCACAATAGAATAATGACCAGCAGGATTGGCGTCGCCGTTGTGTAGACAAGATAGATTGAGTGCAGACTCCCAAATTGATTAAAGTTTGACGGCAGGAAATTGTTAATCTCCCCTGTGGCAGATTGAAAATTAAAAATTAAGTTGGTTAAACCACTTAAAGCGCCAAGAAGAAGGCCGAATAGCAAAATGGCTTGTGAGACCCAATCAAGCGGTGTTTTCCAAACCGATGGCGAGAGTTCCTTGGCAAGTGACAGCGCAACGCCAAAGAAAAAGCCAATCGTCATCGGCCAAACGGCCGTTATGATGCGAAGCCAAAACAGCGCCTCGTCTGGAGAGACGGTGCGAGCAATGGCGATGCTAAATGGGGAGAGCGACCAGATGCTAAGGGCTGCTGCTGCCATCCACGGCTGATTATGAAGCCCGCCTCTTGTGAAGATGTAGAGCGCGAGCCATAGCGCTGCCGCTCCTTTAAATAGATCCCAAAAAAAAGTCAGATCACTCATCATAATATTTTACATAAAACGGCCGTTTTTGCAGATGTCGCTTTTTTGTCGCTCCTAAAACGCCACAACGTCGCGTCATCTGGGTATCCTGAGGATTGTGTATCTTGTGGCTTGCACAACTTTTAGAGATACACAATGAAACAAGACCATCATTTAGAAAAGAAAACTTGACATAATTGAAAAACTTAAAGAGTCTTTTTTCATTCACCTAATTTCATAAAAATTTGCACCTATGTGAAGGGCAAGCGGCACACAATCGTTGTGTGTTGACTGTTCTCATGTGATATGATGCATCCGTAGCATGTGAACGCTATACGTGTGTATTTGGAGGTTTGCTCATGCGCTGTCCTCAATGTCGTACTGAACAATTCAGCCTGGACTCAGCTTGCTCAATTTGTAATTTTGAAGCGAGCATTGAGCTTTTAGAACAATTATCGAATGTCAACTATGTCATTCAAGAATCTTTTGATTGGACGCAGTTCGATCAAGAAAAATTAGATGCTTTACGGGAAGAATACGGCCGTAAACTGCGCCAAATTGAAGTTCAAATTGGCGTTCGCCAGCCCCCGCCAAATCTAGAAGAAGCCCGGGAGCTTGTCGTACAAAAAGCTGTTTACGAACGGTATTTGCACGATTTATCAGTGTGGGAAAGCAAAAAGTGGATTTCTGCTGTTGATGCCAGTGACGTCCGTCAAGAAACGGTCGTTGCGATTGATGCTATCAACGAGCGGCTAACAGATGCCCCCACGGTTTATCAAACATCCGTAGCGGAAAGAAAAACACGCTTAGCGATGGTGCGCTATTTCCTAGACCGGGCTCAAGCGCTTGCCAAAGCGGGTAAACTTCATAAACAAGGGTATCGCACCCTTACCAAGCATTACAACACCCAAATTGAAAAATTAGAAATAGAGCTCGGTATACGAGACGCTGCTGATAAAACACCGAAAACGTCCCGTCTTTCCCAAATTCGGCAAAGAATCCCAACATTAAACCGCTCTGCGCGAGGTGAACAAAAACCACGCGAACCGTGGACATGGGATCGTGTCTGGGAAACATTGCTTTCAGAACGCACCCTTGAGGTCATTCTGTTTATAGGCGTGGCGCTGTTGTTTGCGGCTGGGGTAACGTGGGTTGGTTTTAACTGGGGCACCTTTGCCGCCCCGGTCCAGATTGCGTTCTTGGTTGGGTTTACGGGGCTGTTTTTCGGC
>JBCCFD010000326.1:0-9513 GCA_039029915.1 Chloroflexota bacterium | reverse complement strand
TCCTGCAATATCGTGACCGTGCCTTTGCCATTGATTACACGGAAGAGCTTGAGGATGAATTGCTCGATATCGTTGAAGAAATGCGCCTCGCCATTCGGAGCAACGGGGCTAATAGAGATCATCACAACAAACATCTTTGCCAAGCGTGCGGTATGAACGCCTATTGTGATCAAAAACTGTAAGCGAATATTATGTAAACTGAGTGAGCATTTAGAAATAGATTGGGTCGCAGATGTGAGTTCTACTTGGTGAAAACCGAAATTCAGCTATTTCTTTTCCAAGATACGTTTTGGTGTTCACATAGGCCTTTTTTTGTATCAAAAGAATATTCCAAAATATAATATGCCTCTATGGATCAAATTGGCATTTTGCACCATCCACGAATCCCAGAATCAGAACCTCTTTCAAAAAAGATAGGGGATTGGCTAGAAAACAACGGTCATGATTTCTGGGCTGCTTCCACTTGGGAAGAGGACCTTGTTCAAGCCAGCATTAATCAATCCAAATTACTTATTGTGCTTGGTGGAGATGGCTCTCTTTTACGAGCAGCAAGGATGGCGGTGCAGGCAGATGTGCCAATCTTTGGCATCAATATGGGGCGAGTGGGCTTTTTAAGCGAGGCCCAGCTAAATGACTGGCCAACACGCCTAACTCGGGTGCTCGGCGGAGATTATTGGATTGAAGAACGATTGCTTATTCGCGCAGAGTTGCTGCGTAATCATAAGGTGGTTGATCAATTTACGGCGCTGAACGATCTCGTTATTGGGCGTGGACAGCAGGCTAGGGTGGTGCGGTTTCAATTGTGGGTTGACGGAGATATGGTCACAACCTACACGGCCGATGCGCTGATTGTTTCGACGCCCACCGGGTCCACGGCTTATGCGATGGCTGCCGGTGGCCCGCTGCTGCCCCCACAGCTGCAAAACTTTGTTGTTTTACCTGTTGCCCCCCATCTTACCTTTAACCGTTCCCTTGTTTTGCACGAAGAGGCTGAAATTGTGATTGACCTAGATATGGATCATGAAGCATACTTGACGCCTGACGGTCAACATGGGGTTTCCCTTCAGAGTGGTGATAAAATTTTGATTCGTAAAAATGACAAACGATGCAAATTCGCTAGAGTAGAAAGCTCAGGATACTTTTATCGCCGATTAATGGGTCGTTTAGGATATACTCGTTAGGTAGATAATATGACTTCACTTGATCCAAGAACACGTTCACTGTTGCGGCAGGCTGACAAAATTGCGGCTGCGGGTAAAAGAAGTGCTGCAGTTGAACTCTATGAAAAGATATTAGATGAAAATCCTAACGCTGACACGGCTTGGTCGGGGTTAGCATCCGTTTTAGCTGACCCTGTTAAAAAAGAAGAATCATTTGAAAAAGCGCTGGCCCTTAATCCTGAAAACGGCGATGCAATTCGTGGTTTAGCGACTTTGCGCGGCGAGCCTATCCCAGCCGAATGGGTGATACAGGAAGAGGTTGAAGAAGAAGAGGTTGGGGAAGAAACGGCCGTTTCCGAAACGCATGAGCATGAGCCAGTTACCAATGACGATGATTTACTCCTCGCCTGCTATCGACATCCCAACCGAGAGACCGGGCTACGTTGCTACAATTGTCAAAAACCGATCTGCATGGACTGCACTCGTAAAACGCCCGTTGGCTACTTATGCCCCGATTGCTATCGTGAAAAAGAAGATATTTTCTTCAACGCCAAAAATCGGGACTACATTGTGGCGCCCATCATTGCATTTCCCTTGAGCTTAATTGCTGGCTTTTTAGCGCTGCAGGTTGGGTCATTTTTTGGCATCTTTATCTTCTTCTTAGCTGCCGCAGTCGGTGGTGGCATTGGCGGCCTGATTGGCCGTCTTGCTAAGCGAGCCGTTGGGTATCGTCGTGGACGTTATTTACCACACACTGTTTCGGCGATGGTGATTTTGGGCTTTTTGATTCCATCATTGCCGGCCGTACTGCTAGGCAGCTTAGGGGCGATTTTAGTGCCCGGTATTTTGCTGTTTTTTGCCACAGGGGCAGCTTTTTACGCTATGCGATAAAGTTGTCAACGTCAATTTGACAGGCTCAGCGACCACTGTTTGCGTGAGTCCTTCACAAAAGATTAGATATGCTAAATGAGCTATACATTCGCAACTTTGCCATTATTGATGAACTTCGCTTGAAGTTTAATAAGGGCTTTAATGTATTAACCGGAGAAACCGGTGCCGGTAAATCGATCATTTTAGATGCTGTCATGCTGGTGCTTGGTGGCCGGGCTGATACGTCTATGGTGCGGGCCGAGAATGGTGAGGCGTATGTTGAGGCAACCTTTGCCCTATCGCCTAAACTACAAAAAAAACTAATGCCGCTGCTCCATGAGGAAGGGCTAGATGGACAGACCAACGATACGATCTTAGTGGCTCGTGAGCTGCGGATGAACGGCCGTAATATTTGTCGCGTCAATGGTCGGGCTGTGAACCTCAATATGCTGCGTCAAGTTGCGGAGCCACTAATTGATATTCACGGGCAGGGGGAACATCTCTCCTTGCTTAAGCCGAAGTCGCATCAGCCGATGCTTGACAGCTACGCAGGCTTAGTTTCTGAGCAGCGGGCGGTAGCAACAGCCGTTAGAGCATTACAAAAGCAGCAAACCGAACTTAACGAACTGCGCCAAGACGAGCGTCAAATTGCTCAGCGCATCGATATATTAAAATTTCAAGTTGAGGAGATCACCGCCGCTAAGCTGCGCGAAGGGGAAGAAGACGAGCTTAAAGGAGAGCGAACCCGTCTTGCTAATGCTGAACAGCTGATGCGTAGTGCCACGGAAGCAGTCACGCTGCTAACCGGTATGGATGATGAAACAACGGCCGTTGCCGATATGCTGGGTCAAGCTGAGCGGTCGCTTGTGCAATTGACCCGCTACGATGAATCTCAGGGCCCCGTGCTTGAACAGCTTCAAGGGCTGATTTATCAGCTCAGCGAGGTTTCGTCTGATTTGCAATCCTATTTAAATGGATTGGAGTTTAGCCCAGGTCGACTAGATGAAGTCGAAGAGCGGTTAGAATTGATTAATAAGCTCAAACGAAAATACGGGGAAGATATTCCGGCGATTTTAGAGGTTGCCACATCTGCTGAAGCCCAACTCCAAAAAATTAGCAACAGCGAAGAACGCATCGAAATATTAGAAGCTGAAATCAAAACCCAACTGAAACTAATTGGCAAACAGGCGGCGGTGCTATCTCGAAAAAGGCAAGCCGCCGCCACTCGCCTCGCCGTTAAAGTTGAAGAGCAACTGGCTGACCTTCGCATGGAAGGGGCACGCTTCCAAGTCGAAATTCGCCGTGAATCCCAACCGAACGGCCTCTTTATTGGCGAAGATCGGGTGGCATTCGACCGCACTGGGATTGATAAGATTGAATTTTTGCTCTCCACAAATCCTGGTGAACCGCTTAAGCCAATGGCTAAGGTAGCGAGCGGTGGTGAAACGGCTCGTCTTATGCTGGCTTTAAAAACTGCCCTAGCCCAAGTTGACGACACGCCAACGCTTATTTTTGATGAGATTGACCAAGGGATTGGGGGGCGCATTGGTGATACCGTGGGGCAAAAGCTGTGGGGATTATCAGCGATTGGGGACCATCAGGTGATCGTGGTAACCCATTTGCCTCAGTTGGCTGGCTATGGTGATATCCATTTCCACGTGAGCAAAGCCATTAGCGAGGGCCGCACCACAACGGCCGTTAATGAGCTAGGTCACGTTGGGCGCGTGAAAGAGCTGGCTGACATGCTCGGTACTCGGGTGGAAACGGCGCGCGAGGGGGCTGAATCCATTCTCCAACAGGCGGCTGTCGTAAAAAAGCAACAAACGGCCGTTTCCGTCAACCGTTGATCATAGATGGGGAATCGAGCACAAATAGGGTTGTTTGGGTTGCTTATCCTGCTGCTGGGGTGTCAACCCGAGGTGATTTCAACTGCCACCGAGGCACAGTTACCAACGATTGCGCCAACATCTGCCCCGCCTGACCCAACAAACACCACCGCCCCGTTAGAGCTTATTCAAACAAACACACCACAACCAACAGATACCGTTGAACCAACAGCCCCCCCCACGGAGACGCCAACGCCAACGTTAACCCCTGAACCGACCGAGACTATTCCACCAACGTTTACTCCGATTCCTTCACCCACCGTGACGCTGACGCCAGAGCCAACGGCCGTTTCTCGCGATTGTCCCAATCCGGCTCCGTTGAAACCAGATTATGAACGTTACGTTTTATCACCTGCCTTTTGGCCCGAACCAGACCTCGCCAATCGAACGGCCCACTTTTGGTTAAGTAAGCCGCTGCCGGGCGGTGGCCGGTTGCTGTTTAACAAGACGTATCCCTATGGGTTTGATGGAGACGGCCGTTATTTGCTCCATAATGGGGTCGATTCAGCCGAAGCACTGGGAACACCCGTTCTGGCTGTGGCTGATGGGACCGTTGTGGTGGCTCAATCTGACGCCAATGCCCTATTCGGCTGGCGCTGCGATTGGTACGGGCATCTGGTGGTGGTCGAGCTTGATGAAACATGGCAAGGGCAACCGATGTTTGCGCTCTATGGGCATGTTTTAAATATCAATGTGGAAGTTGGTCAGCGTGTGAGCCGAGGGGAACCCCTGGCTGAGGTTGGATTTGGCGGGGCTGCCATTGTGCCGCATTTACACTTTGAGCTACGGGTGGGTGAAAATAACTTTGCCTCGACCCGTAATCCGATGCTTTGGATTTCACCGGGCACGACACGGGGCGTTATTGCGGGTCGCTTAACCGATCCCCAAGGACGCCCGTGGCAGGGGGTTGTGGTATCACTTGTTGGGCCAGATGGGGCTGCCGATTTTATAAATACGTATACTTATCTCGACGATCCTCGTAATCTGATTAATCCCGATGAGACCTATGCAGAGAATTTTGTGTTTGCAGATGTGGTGCCGGGTCAGTATATTGTAGTGGTAACTTTAAGTAATAAAGAGTATCGTGCAACAGTTGACGTCACTGCTGGAGAGTTAAGCTTTGCAGATATTGTGACCGAGCCAATTGGTGAATAAGTGGAGAACAAAGAGGTCTCTGAAACAAAGAGCTTCGAAACAGGTTTGTTCTTTTTAAGTAAATCACATTCACCACAATGTTTTTTAATTGCCTTTTTGTGATTGACTTAGGGTGTCCTATGCTATTTGTTGATAACCAAAATAATACTGACCCAAGCTTTAATCTGGCACTGGAAGAGTTTCTCCTGCGCGAACTCACCCTTGAGGAGCCGCTTCTTTTATTTTACATCAATGCGCCATCAGTCATCGTCGGTCGTAATCAAAATACAGTGGAGGAGATTGATCAATCATACATTGATGCCAATAACGTCAATGTGGTGCGGAGGTTGTCGGGTGGTGGGGCTGTATACCATGATTTAGGCAACCTAAACTATAGCTTTATTGTAAACGGCCGTGAGCAGATCAATCGGTTTAGCGATTTCTTAAACCCAGTTATTGAGACATTGAATGAGATGGGTGTTCCCGCCACCCAAGGCGGCAACAGCGATATCGTGCTTGACGGTAAAAAACTGTCTGGCAATGCGCAATATGCGACCTTAACCCGCATGTTTAGTCATGGCACGCTGCTTTTTGACACCAATATTGAGCACATGCTGAATGCCCTAAATCCTCGACGGGTGAAAATAGAGTCAAAAGCAGTGCAGTCAGTCAGATCGGCCGTGACAAATATTCGAGAAGCCTTGCCAACTGATATGCGCATCGATGAGTTGAAGGCTCGTTTATTAAAGAATATTTTTAAATCAGACGCTATCCCCCAATATGAACTGTCAGCTGATGACCTAGCTAAAGTTGAGCAACTGAGAAATGAGCGATACAACAATTGGGAATGGAACGTGGGTCGCTCTCCAAGGTTTAATATCAAAAACAATGGTCAATTTCCTTATGATAAGATTGTGGCCCATATTTATGTTGAAAAAGGGATGATTAAAACGGTCAAGCTATTTGGTGCCTTTTTTGGCGAAAAGCCAGCTGAGGAGCTCGAGCAACAGCTAAAAGGCCAGCGGTTTGATCGCCAATCGCTTGAAGAGCTATTAAAGACCGTTGATGTGAGCCAGTTTATTGCTGGCATTTCAGACGAGCAGTTTTTGGCACTCATGCTAGGGGATGAAACATTAGAGTCAACCAGCCCGCAGAATAGATAGCTGGCCTATTTAAGTAATTTTCAATAAATATCTTGAGTATAAAATTTGGCAATAAAAATTACTTACAGGAGAACAAAAACATATGCGAAGCTGTTTTATTTCAAGATCCTTTTTGTTCTCCACTTAATGCCTCGTTACATAATAAATCATCATTATTTTTAGAGAAGAATTATTATGGCAAAATCATCACAGAAAACTGTTGGCATGAAGCTTCTTGAGGGAAAAAAGATTCCTTACGAAGCCTTTGAATACTCACCTGATCAAAAAGATGCTGTTTTAGTTGCGGAAGCTGTTGGGCACCCCCCAGAACAGGTCTTTAAAACGCTAGTTGTGCAACCCGAAGACAGTTCTCCAAAATCGAAATGGAGCTTAGCGATTATTCCAGCGAACCATCAGCTAAATCTTAAGAAGTTAGCCAAAGTTATTGGTGCAAAAAAGCTAAAAATGGCCACGTATAAGCAGGCTGAACAGCGCACAGGTCTTCAAGTTGGGGGTATTTCTGCGATTGCTGTTATGAATAAAGGGTTTGCAGTTTATTTGCATGAGTCAGCCAATGAATTTACTCATCTTGTGATTAGTGCCGGGAAGAGAGGCCTACAAGTTAAGCTAGGTGTTGATGATTTTGTCAAACTCACCCGTGCCAAGCTGGTTCAAATCTCTGACAACTAGAGCTTATAAAATACGCTGTTCTGAAGAGCCGTTTTCTCATGAACGGCAATCTTATTTTGCAAATGGGAAAACAGCATCCTGCTATGATTTATTCAAAAGCGATTGAATAGTCTTAATCACATCTGGGAAGTCAAAAGGCTTAGGCAGAAAAGTGGCGCTGATTGCTTCTAGCTCGTCTGATGACGGACTTGGCCAGGCGCTTACAAGCACAAACGGCCGTTTTTCCCCCCGCTTTCTGAGTTCCTTCGCCAGCTCCAACCCCGTCATTTTAGGAAGACGAATATCAAAAAAGAACAGATCGATATGTTTGAATGTTTCTTCGGTTGCCGTATTAAGAAGTTCCTCAGCACTGGCATAAAGCGGGTGCACTTCAATGCCAAACAGGCTCAGACCGCTAACTAGAAGCTGGGCAATGCTTGGTTCGTCTTCAACGTAAACAATTCGGGCAGTGGGGTCGGTTAAGTTCGTCATTTGTTTATTTTATCCGCTGTTTGAACAGTTTCCACAGATTTTACACATTTTGCAATAAAACTATTCTTGATTGGCCGCAAAAGCAAAGAATCGACGGTAAGGCTGCAAAAAGGCCTCAAACGGCACCATAATTGCCCCGGTCACCCCATCTTCAAAAGCAGCGGCCGTTTGGATATGTTGGGTAATCGAGCCAATATTTCTAGTGAAAGCCATTGATGCTGAAACGGCCTGTCCCGAGTTGAGGTCACCAGCCCAAATAAACCGCTCTTCGTCAAATTGCGGGGTGCCAAAGGGGGCACTCATCGTACTGCTGACTGGATTAATATGGTCTGGCAGGTAAACAACGGCCGTTATGCCATTAGTCGCGGCCAAGCCGCTATTTGTGATCCACAAGGTGAATGTAATTCGATCGGGGGCAACGGGGCGGTTCATTGCTAATGAGACGGATGAGGTGTGCAGGTCAGGAGGTGCTATCCATGTGGTGGCGTACGAGTTAAACGCAACTAGGTGGCGCGCATATTCAAAGGTAACATTATTCTCAACGGCCATTCCTGTAGCTAACCCCACATCTGGCGTGGCCTCATAAGAAATTGTCTTGGTTTCGCCTGATTCGAGCTCGCCGTGCCATGAAATAGTGCGGCTGGCAGCATTGTAGGTCGCCCCACCGGTTAACGAGGCGATATTCAGGCTTAAGCCATCCGTTAGCACGTTTGTGACCGTCACCCAGTTCGTGGGGGCAATCGACGCATTTTGCACCGTTATCGTGTACGTGCGCGCCTCCCCAGGCTGGGAAGCCCGATTGTCAATCGTAAGCAGCGACCCACCCAAATCGCTGATCCAGCCCACCATATGGTTGAGCACCTCTGCATGGGAGTCAGCCGGTAATTTTTCCATGGGCACGCTCATCAATGCAGCCCGATGGGTTGCTCCTTGGTAGCCAATCGCAGCGGGCAAACCGGCATTGTGCCAGAACAAGATTTCAGCATTCTCGCGAGGTGTTAGCCCATCACTAAAGTTTCGATAGTTTCCATACGTTAATGGAAGCGGTCCCGCTAAGCGTTGACTATAGCCAGGAATACCGCCGCCAAACATGGCGGTTGGTGACACGCTCTCATGATAGCCAATCGCCCCAAAATAATCTTGAGCAAGGGCAGTACGATGGTGGTAAAACATAAAATCCTGACTGGTTAGGAACAGGCGTCCCCCTTGATCAAGGTACGCCTCGAGGACTTCCCTCTCATCAGGGGAGATGGGCTGGAACCAATCATAAGCGGTATACCAAATGATAAAGTCATATTCGAGCAACAGCTCTAGCGGTGGGGAGAAATTGTAAATACCTCGGGTCGTTTCCCAAACGTCTTGGGGGAGGCCATTGCTGTTGAGCAATCGTTGATAAAGGATTTCTTGATCGTACCAGCGATCGTCATCAACGAGCAGAATGCTGCCGGGTACTTTGTGTTCAAAAGTAAGCGCTGGCTTGCTGGCGGGATTTAAGGTGGAAACGGCCGTTACTTTCATATCGTGCCGCTCATCTTTGGGGGCATCTTCTGGTACGGTAATGGAAATCGTTGTTTCAGCTATTTCACAAGGACCTAGCGTCATAGTTGGCGTCATTACCGATGTATGCCAATAATCCCCATCAAGCTGAATCGAAATGGTATCGGTATACGCTTCACTAACATTTTGTACCGTAACGGTGTAAGAATACGCTTGCCCCGGCACGCCGAAATCAGCGATATCATCAGCTAACCAGCGCAGTCCGACTAAGTCATCAGGTTCCTCAAAATAATCAAAAAGCGTTTGAAGCACGTAGGCACGAGTAAATGAAAAAGAGATGCCTTCAAGACCAAACCCTAGCATAGCAATCTCATAATCTTCACATTGACCTACCCCAATAGCGGCGGGATCACCGTCGGCATAGTAAAAAAGAGGCTCTGCAAAGGTGCCTTGTTGACCTTGGACGCCGTCTAATGCGAATTGATTTCTGGCACTCCCGGTCCCGTTTACTCCCAACGAGAAGCCAGAAAATGGGGTGTCTATCGCGCCGGCAATCGGCTGAGTGATGACCCGCTGCCCTAAAAAGTTTGCTTTCATGTAAAGTTGCCACCACGGTACAGCAAAAATAGAGCTGTCGAATGCGGCCACATTTTGGCCGGAAAC
>JBCCFD010000325.1:0-9521 GCA_039029915.1 Chloroflexota bacterium | reverse complement strand
TAGACAAACCAGAAACCAGCAGCTATCTTCCCCCTGTCAGCGTTTACTCAGGCGGCGCAGGCATGGTCTCCACGATTGGCGATTATTTCCGGTTTGCCCAATGCTTACTCAACAAAGGGGAGCTTGATGGGGTCCGCAGTTTGGGACGTAAAACCGTCGAGCGTATGCGCATGAATCATTTATCACCAGAGTTAATGCCCGTCACTTTTGAGTTTAGCGATCCATTTTATGGGCTCGGTTTTGGTCTAGGCGTCAGCCCCATGGTCGATATTACACAATCGGGCATTATGGGCTCCAACGGCGATCACGGCTGGGGTGGCTATGCCGAAACAGTCTTTTGGATTGATCCCCAAGAGGAGATGATTGTGATCAATATGACCCAGTGCATTCCATCGGGGCATTATCCGATCAGGAAATTGTTGAGAACGGCCGTTTATCAAGCCCTCACCGATTGACCATTATCAATGAATAACTGATGTTACGCACTTGCCCTTTGATAGAAAGCTGGTCATTTCGAACACTATGACAGTCAGTTATTTTGCGTGTATTGCGTAACATCAGTTAATAAAACCCCACCCGATCATCACCAATATCTACCCCCAGCCCCGAAAGGGAGCGGTTTGAGTAATTCCAGCAGGCGCACGTCTGGTTTACTTCCAAAATTTCGCCATCCTCAGCCCCAGCGGTCCGCATCGCTTCGATATCCGCTTTCACAATGTCGCCGGGGGTCAAGGTTAACTTGCGCGTGTATCGCAAAAATTCAAGCTCTTTGCCCGAAAACACCAGTTCGAACCGGTCCATCCCCATAGCCGCATCAATTTGGGCGGCTTTTGTCGGATCATCCAGCAAGTTTCGGTAGTTTGAGCCGTGGTGGGTTGCCGCATAAAGACAGTTGTTGAGAATGCTGGTGTAAGTTGCTATAAGCTCCAAAAACCACAGCGGCAGCGTTAAATCATCATTGTGCAGCACACTCCGATACAGCGTATCGTGACCCAAAATCATTTTCGGCCGTAAGCTTTTAGAGATGTACACATTGTCATAGGTACCGTGCGGCGATTTGGTCTGTTCGTAGATATCCTTTAGTTCCCCAGTCGCGTTTTCTGGCTGAATCGTTTTTATCCAAGTCACATGAATCTCCTTGTTTAATTTTTAAGTTGATAAAACAGTTATTGGTCATTCGTTATTTGGCTGGTCAAATGATTAGGTAATCAGCTACAATCACCCCTCCAATAACAAGTACACCAATATACCAATAACAAATAACCAGCCCACCAAAAAGGACTCCCCAAAATGGACAACTACTTCAACTTAGGCCCTTACAGTCGTTCAATTACAACCCACTCACCAGAAGCAGAGGTTTGGTTCAATCGGGGGCTTAACTGGTGCTATGGGTTTCACTTTATTGAAGCGTTGCGCTGTTTTAAAAAGGTGTTGAAGCATGATCCAGAGTGCGCCATGGGGTATTGGGGCTTGGCGTACGCCCTTGGTCCTTACTACAACATGCCGTGGACAGATTACGCAGAAGATCAGTTGCCCCAAGCATTGGCCGACACGTTTGAGTATTCAAGAAAGGCTCAAAAGCTAGCAGAAGGAGGAACGGCCGTTGAGCAAGCTCTCACCACAGCCCTTATTGCCCGTTTTCCCGTTAGCGAGCTAGGTGGGGAGCCAGACTTTGCAGAGTGGGACACCGCCTACGCCAATGCAATGCGCGAAGTATATGCTCAATTCCCCGAAGATGATGATGTGTGCGCCCTTACAGCAGAAGCGTTAATGTGCCGTACCCCTTGGCAGTTGTGGAACCTCGAAGCACGCACGCCTGCAGATGGGGCTGACACAGCAGAGGCATTAGACATTATTGAAAAAGCGTTTGCCCGAATCGAGGCGCATGGAGAAGTTCAACATCCTGGTTTACTCCATTTCTTTATTCACATCCGTGAAATGTCTCATGAGCCAGAAAAAGCTTTGAAAGCGTGCGACACGCTGCTTACTCTTGTGCCGGATTGCGGCCATTTGGTTCATATGCCGTCTCACGTTTACATTCTTTGCGGCCTTTACGAGAAGTCGCTCAACGCCAACCGCCAAGCCACTGTCGCGGATTATAAATATCTCGCGCATGACGACCGCCTTAGTGTCAACACCATCTACCGATTACACAACTTACATTTTCAAATTTATTCAGCCCTCTTCATGGGTGATTATGATGCTGCCCTTCGGGCTGCCGATGAAATTGTTGAAAATATCCCTGAAGGGGCACTTCAAGTTGAGCACGAGTATCTTGTTAACTATCTTGAAGGGTACAGCGGGATGAAGGTGCATGTTTATATCCGATTTGGTAAATGGCAAGAGATTATTGATGAGCCAATGCCTGAGGATCAAGAGCTCTACTGCGTCACAACTGCAATGTGGCACTATGGCAAGGGCGTTGCTTTTGCCGCCACAGGCGATATCGAAAATGCAGAGAAACAGCAGGCTTTGTTTAAAACGGCCGTTACGCGCGTTCCTGAAGAACGCATTGTCTTCAATAACAGCTGCTTAGAGGTTCTCAAAGTGGCGGAGGCGATGCTGGCTGGCGAGCTTGAGTATCGCAAAGCCAATTACGACGATGCGTTTTCACATCTTCGCCGAACGGTATCGCTCTATGATGGCTTGAGCTACACGGAGCCGTGGCCTTGGATGCAACCACCACGACACGCGCTGGGCGCTCTTTTGCTTGAGCAGGGGCATGTCGAGGAAGCAACGGCCGTTTATCGCGCCGATTTGGGGCTGGACGATACCTTGGTACGGCCGTCACAACATCCCAACAACGTTTGGAGCCTACATGGATATGCTGAATGTTTAGAAACGCTTGGGAACAATGAGGCAGCTAAGGAGATAAAAGCCCAGCTTGAGTTGGCTCAAGCAACGGCAAACGTTGAAATTACTTCATCATGTTTCTGTCGAAATAGCGGGCACTGCTGTTAGATGATTAAGGGGCAAGCGTTCATCTACTTAATCGCATTGGTCGAATCGCGAATAACCAATTCAATATCCAAAAGCGTGGGTGAAAAAATTACATCAGGACGAGCAACCATATCTAGCAAGCGCTCCATCGCCACGCGTCCCACCTCATACCCATTAAACCGTATGGTGCTCAAGGATGGCGTCACATATGAGGAAAGTGCAATATCATCAAATCCCATAATCGCCACCGAATCCGGCACGCAGCGCCCCATATCTGAGCACGCCTTCATGGCGCCAATTGCCATCAAGTCATTATAGGTGATGATTGCCGTCATCTCTGGATTAAGCGATAAAAGACGCTGCGTCCCCTTATAGCCACCGGCTAAAGTCCGTTCAGCCTGAATCACCCAATCTGGAGAATAGGTTAATTCTCGAGATTGATACGCTTGCTTGTATCCCTGCAAATGATTGCTGTTGTCCAGATTTCCAAGCCGTGTGATTAATCCAATCGAACGATGCCCAGCCCCAAAAAGATATTCAAGCGCCTTTTTTGTAGCGCCGACGACATCTGCCAAAATCGAAGCGACATAAGGTGCTTTAATGTATCGATGAACGACCACAATCGGTAATGTCCGATCCGCAAAATTCATAATCTCATCAATCGTGTGGCGTGGACCCACTAAAACAATGCCATCTACACCTTCCGATACGAATGAGTTAAGCGCTTCAAGCTCATTTTGCTTATTTGAATCCGTATTCCTAATAAAGACATTGTAATTATTCGATTGGGCACAATCTTGAATACCTCGGGAAACATTCGCATGAGCAGGGTTTGTCACATCAGTAATGATCAACCCAATTGTCAATGAGCGTTTACTCGCCATCCCCTGGGCTAAGCGGTTCGGACGATAACCCAGTTCATCAACAATCGTCATGATCCGCTCACGGGTTGTTGCGCTAATGCCTGTCATGTTATTGATGGCGCGAGACACGGTTTGGCGTGAAACGCCAGCCTCTTTTGCAACATCATCAATAGTTGGACCTCTTTTCATCGAAAACGTTTTCTCCTGCGTGAACGCTCACGCTCTAAGCCGATTGTGACACACTCGTTCTTATTTGACAACAAGGAAAGATCAAGTATAAATAACGTGAGCGTTCACTTGAAGATGAAACAAGATTCAAGTAACGTGCGGAAAATAAGTCCCAACTATAAATTCAATGAGCTGGCAAGGAGAGAGGCTGCCTTATTGAAAAACCTTGTTCCGAGTTTGATCAACCACAATCATAAGGAGAAAGAAGAAAATGAAAAAAAGAGTTTCATTTGTTCTGTTGTTGTTAGGTGCCATGGTATTGGCTGCCTGCTCCCCGCAAGCTGGGGAACCTGAAATCGTAGAAGTAGAAGTTGAAGTTGAAGTAACCCGCGTTGTGACTGAAACTGAGATTGTCACAGAAGAAGTTGTTGTGACTGAAACTGAGATTGTCACAGAAGAAGTTGTTGTAACTGAAACTGAGATTGTCGAAGTTCTTGCCAATCGTGGGCATCTCAACTTTGCTGACGATTACTCATTTGGTATCGCCACGACCCTTGACCCACATGACCCAAATCGTTTCTTCCAAACCACAGTTATGCTGTTCAACACATTGGTAGAACGTGATGTGGACGGTAGCTTGCTCCCAAGTTTGGCCACCGAGTGGGCGCCTAATGAAGATGCTTCTGAATGGACCATTACCCTTCGCGAAGGCGTCTTGTTCCATGATGGCACAGAAATGACAGGCAACGACGTCGCTTACTCTCTCCTTCGCGTCACCGACCCTGCTGTTAACTCACCACTTTTGGCCGCTTGGTCAATCATCCAAGATGTTGAAGTTACCGGTGATTACGAAGTTATTGTTAAATTGGATCCCCCCAATGTTGACCTACCACTCTTGTTAACCTCATATCAGGGTGCAATTATGCGTGAAGGTGGTGGTGACACTATCAGTGAAGATGGGATCGGTACAGGTGCCTTCCGCCTTGATAGCCTAGACGCCGCTGGTATCACTGAGTTGGTTGCATTTGATGAATATTGGGACGGGCCGCCAAATGCTGGTAGCGTCAGCATTATTGCTATCTCTGACAATGAAGCGCGAACTCAAGCGATGTTGGCTGGGCAAATTGACTGGTTAGGCATCACCGCTGACCAGGTACCTCTCTTTGACAACAATAACGACTTCCTGCTCCAAAACATCCCCAGTGGTGGTTGGTCAGGTATGGTTATGCGTACAGACACCCCTCCTTATGATGATCCACGCGTTCGTAAAGCATTGCGCATGGTTGCTGACCGTGACGAAATTATTGCGAATACATTAAGTGGTTTTGGTACTGCATCTTGTGACCATCCAGTGTGGACTGGTGACATCTATCGCAACACCGAAATCGACTGTTCGCAAGACATTGAAGGTGCAGTTGCCTTGTTGGCAGAAGCAGGTTATCCAGACGGAATCGATGTAGATGTTTGGACCAGTGCTTTGAATGCAGAATGGACTGCTTTCCTTGAAACCTATCAATCTCAAGCAGCTGAAGCGGGTATCCGCATCAACATCATCCAAGCTCCTTCAGATGGTTACTGGTCAGAAACATGGATGACTGTACCTATCGCAATGACAGCTTGGGGTGAACGCTCTGCTGCCCAAATCTTGCCAGAGGCATACAAGAGCGGTGTTTCTTGGAACGAAACTTACTACAACAATACCGAGTTTGATACCCTGCTTGACGAGGCATCTCAAACTGTTGACGAAGCAGCCCGCATTGAAATCTATCAACAGCTTCAAGAAATTTTGTGGGAAGACGGCGGCTCTTTCATTCCTTACCACATCAATGCCCAACGTGTTGTAAGCACTTGTGTTGGTGGATTTGAGCCAATCAGCACCTTCTTCATCAAGTACGAAAAATTGGTTCGATCACCTGATTGTTAACCAATCATTGCATATGCTAGACCGTCGCTGCGGCTATAAAAAGCTTGCAGGGGCGGTTTGGTAAATGCTTTTGATACTAGGGTTGTTTCTTTGAAAAGGAGGCAACCCTAGTTCGCTATCAATTGCTTTTTTGTCTTATTGTGTTCGTTTCAATTTGTGATTTTAGAAATCAACGCAAAATCGGGGATATCTCATGGGTCGATTAATTTTGCAAAGATTGTTTTTTGCGCTTTTAACGATGGTGCTGGTTAGTATCATCGCCTTTGTGGCAACGGAAGCGTTGCCCGGAGATGCCTGTACTGCTTATTTAGGTCGTGACGCGACCGAAGAGGGGTTGGCCATTTGCCGAGAAGAACGGCAAATTAACCGTCCAATCTATGTTAAATATGCAGAATGGGTAACAGCGTTTGTTCAAGGTGACTTTGGCACTTCAATGCTAGGTGACCGAGATATTGGTGAAATTGTTGGCTTGCGTTTGAGAAATACGGCAATTTTAACGGCCGTATCTTCCATTGTTGGTATCCCTATTGCCATTTTCCTCGGTGTATTTACAGGACTCAGGCGGGATAAGCCGTCCGATGTGGCCATTTCCACAACGGCGATTGCCGCCATGACGCTCCCTGAGTTTGTCACCGCAACCGTTCTCATTTATATCTTTAGCATCCGGCTAGATCTGTTTCCGGCAATTGCCGTCATGCGAACAGATGCCCCCATCATGGATGTACTCCCCAATATTACGCTTCCCGTTATCGTTCTCGTTTTTGTTATGACAGCCCACATTATGCGAATGGTTCGGACTAGCGTGATTAACGTGATGACCAGCGACTTTGTTCAAATGGCAAAGCTCAAAGGCGTCCCTTATTGGGAGATCGTGTTTAAACATATGCTCCCGAACGCCTTACTCCCATCGATTCCAGTTATCGCTCTTACGATCGCTTGGCTTCTCGGTGGCGTTGTGATTATTGAGCGCGTCTTCAATTTTCCAGGGCTAGGAAACGAAATGCTAGAAGCCATCGCCGATCGAGATATCCCTCTTGTTTTAGCAATTGCTATGCTCTTGGCAGGTGTTTACGTCACTGTGAATCTCATCTCAGATCTTCTAACGCTGTTCCTCAATCCAAAACTGCGGACCATGCGTTCATAAGCTGTTGTGCAGAAAGGAATTAATACTATGACAACCATTACAACAGAAATTAATCAAGAGAAAAAACGCAGTCGGGCAGTTGAGCTACTCATAGGTGTCACCAGAACGGCTTCAGGAAAATTTGGCGTGGGCCTCCTCCTTATTCACTTTATTTTAGCATTAGGTGCCCCAATCATTGCGCCACACGATCCTATTTTTGTCCCGGATTCATCAGAAGGTTTAAAATTTGCCGCTCCATCGGCTGACTATCCACTAGGCAACGATAATATCGGCCGTGATGTTCTTTCACGCACCATATTTGGAGGGCGCGTATCACTTCTAGTGACAGTGTTAGGCACGTTGATTGCTATTGGCTGGAGCTCAATCACCGGCATGTTTTTAGGGCTTGTTGGCGGTAGAACGGATGAAGTGGTCATGCGGATTGTCGATGCCATTCAATCCATTCCCATGCTGCTGTTCCTGCTTCTTATCATTAGCGTTGTGGGTACAGAAATTTGGATTCTTATTTATACGCTAGGCTTCTTCTTCGGGATATCCCCCCTTAGAATTTTCCGAAATGCCACGCTTGATTTTGTCGCCAAAGATTTTATTTTAGCCGCCCGAGCCAGAGGGGAATCATTGATGACCATTCTCCGCCGTGAGCTACTGCCAAATATTTTAGATATCGTCCTTGTTGAAGGCGCCATGCGCTGGTCGTGGATGCTGCTGGCGTTTAGCTCACTCTCATTCCTCGGGTTTGGAGTTGCACCGCCAACACCTGACTGGGGTTTAATGATTTCTGACTCGCGCGGGGTGATGTCTATCGCCCCTTGGTGGACCTTCTCACCTGTTGTGGCGCTTAGCACCCTAATCATTGGCATCAACCTCACCGCTGATGCGCTGGCAAAGGCATCTGGATTAGACCGCAGTCAAGGGGCACCTGTATGAGTAAGCTGGTTGAAATTAAGGACCTATCGATTGGGTATTCAACTAAATATGGCGACTTAGTCCATGTTTTACGAAATGTCGATTTAGAAATCGCAGCGGGTGAAACACTAGGCTTAGTTGGTGAGTCAGGGTCTGGAAAAAGCACGCTGGGGCAAGCAATGATGGGTTTTTTGCGCTCAGGCAGTCGGGTACTCAGTGGTGAAGTTCGCTTTGACGACATGGAAATGTTCTCCTTATCCCCCAAAAAGCTAGAATCTATTCGCGGCCGTCGCATTGCCATGATCCCACAAAATGCCGGTCAGGCGCTCACGCCCACCATTCGCGTTGGTAAGCAAATTATCGAGGCTTTGGTGCTCAATGCCGGAATTAAGGGGGCAGAAGCTGAAGCAAGGGCGGTTGAACTATTAGGACAAGTCCGATTGCCAACACCCAAAGAAATCGCCACGCGCTATCCGCATGAACTTTCCGGTGGGCAGCAGCAGCGCGTCGCCGTGGCAATGGCGATAGCGGGTGGTCCAGACATGCTGGTACTCGACGAACCCACAACAGGGTTGGACGTAACAACGCAGGCTTACCTCTTAGAGCTATTAAGCGATGTCATTAAGTCAATGGGAACGGCCATGATGTACATCAGTCATGATCTGGGGGTGATTGCCCGGGTCAGCGATCGTGTTTCGGTCATGTATGCGGGTGAGGTCGTTGAGGAAGATACGGCGCGCAATATTTTCAAAGCCCCTCAACATTCTTACACCAAAGCCCTGCTTGACTCAATCCCCCGGTTAAACTTAGATCAAATTGAAAATCCAGGGACTTTCGCTAATAATGAGTCCAGCAGTGAGATCGCAATACATTTATCAGATGTCGCAATCACCTATCATCGCCAAGGTCTATTTGATCGACTGCTTGGCGTTGAAGAACCTCCTGCAACGGTTAGCGGCATTAACCTAGACATTAAACGGGGAGAGACGGTTGCCCTAGTGGGTGAATCGGGGAGTGGCAAGTCAACGATCGTACGCACAATCTCAGGGTTACTGCCAGCGAAAAGCGGCGCCATTCAATTCGAAAATTTTGATTTGACAACCGATGTAGATGATCGGCCCATGGAGCTTCGCAAACGGATTCAAATGATTTTCCAAAATCCGGATGCTTCACTTAATCCGCGCCAATCCGTATCGCAAATTTTTGATCAGCCACTTAAGCTCTACTTCCCAAATATGTCATCTGAAGAACGGGAAAAGCGTAAGCTTAACCTACTCAATCGGGTTCGACTGCCGCACAAATATCTCTCTAGATACCCGGCCCAACTGTCTGGGGGCGAAAAACAGCGCGTGGCAATCGCTCGTGCTTTTGCGGCTGAGCCAGATGTTGTGTTGTGTGACGAAGTGACATCAGCGCTTGATGTATCTGTGCAAGCATCAGTGCTTGAACTGCTTGATGAGCTACAGCGTGAAGAGAAAGTAACCTACATTTTCATCACGCATGATTTAGCCGTGGTGCGGGCGGTTGCAGATCGGGTTGCGGTGCTTTTCCAAGGACGATTGTGTGAAGTTGGCAC